>JAISMO010000031.1 GCA_031276675.1 Tannerella sp. | reverse complement strand
CAAAAATCCGGAAGACCTCCGCAAGTTCCTGCAAAAAAATATCAGGGAACCGCATCACGAAACTCATACCGCTTGAGAATTGAGAGTGAACTGCGGGGTTGGCTTCCCGCAACCGTCAGGACGCTTTCGCAACGCTACGATTCTTCGTTTTATATCCGAATAGTCACAAAACAGGTGTTGCAAACTCTCGCAGGTCATTCTCTTGCTGTACCTGTCGCGCGTTTCCTGCCGGATCACATGATTTCCTGCCGGATTATCCGACGGTTCGTCGCGTCGATGTAATCGAGTATTTCTTCCCGTCCCGTCCGTTTTTCGGAGGAAGAGGTGAGCATCGGCGGCAGTTCTTCCCATCGCTCCAGCATCTTCTCTCTGTAAAGGCGGATGTGGTCGGCCAGGCGGCTTTTGCTGATTTTGTCCGTCTTGGTGAAGATGATGACAAAGGGAATGCCACTTTCGCCCAGCCATTCCATAAACTCGAGGTCAATTTTCTGCGGTTCGTGCCGGCAGTCTATCAGGACAAACAAACAGGTCAATTCGTCGCGTTCAAGGATGTAGCTGTCAATGATGCGGCGGATCTGTTCGCGTCCGGTTTTTCCGCGCTGCGCGTAGCCGTAGCCCGGCAGGTCGACCAGATACCAGGCGTCGTCAATGATGAAATGATTGATCAGTTGCGTTTTGCCGGGTGTCTGGGAGGTTTTGGCCAGATGCCTCTGTCCGGTCAGCATGTTGATCAGGGACGACTTGCCGACGTTCGACCGGCCGATAAAGGCATATTCCGGCAACTGGCCGGGGGGACACTGGCGCACGTCGGTGTTGCTGACAACAAAAACGGCTTTTTTTATTTCCATCTCTTTTTCATTTTTACTTACAGGTTTCCGGCCGGGTGGAACGGAACCACAATCCGGCAAAGGTGAGCGCTCCATTGAGCAGCAGTATTTCATAGCCGGATTTGTATCCGGCATACTTGAAAAGGACATAGTCCAGGGCATAGCAGATGAGCGGCGCGGCGATGCAGACGCAGGGCACTTGCCGGTTGGCGGGCCGGCGCCGGGTAAAGAGGCCGAAGGCGAAGAGGCCCAGCAGCGGCCCGTAGGTGAAGGAGGCGATCATGTAGATGGCATCAATCAGGCTGCGGGAGGAAAAGAGCCTGAAGCTGATGATGACCAGCGTAAAAACAAGGGCGACCAGCAGATGTACCTTCATCCGGGTGTGTTTGGCCTTTTCGGATTTGTCTTTTTCGAGGCCGAGGATATCTACGCAGAAAGAGGTTGTCAGGGCTGTCAGCGCGGAGTCGGCGCTGCTGAATGCGGCGGCGATGATGCCGACCGTAAAGAAAATCAGTGTGGAATAGCCCAACATGCCGGAGGTGCAGAACAGGGGCAGGATATCGTCGTTCACCTCGGGCAGGGTGATCTGTAGTTGTGTGGCGAGGGTGAGCAGCAGGATGCCGATGCACAGGAACAGGAAATTGATCGGGATAAAGGCAAAGCCGTAGGAATACATGTTTCGCTGTGCTTCCCGGAGGTTCCGGCAGGAGAGATTCTTTTGCATCATGTCCTGATCAAGCCCCGTCATTACGACGGGAATAAAGACGCCGCTCAGGAACTGCTTCACAAAATGCTGCGTACTGCCCCAGTCCTTAAATTCAAACAGGCGGAAATGTTCGCTGGCGGCAACGGTCTGCATCAGGCCGGTCATGTCCAGCGTCAGAAAGTCCTTCAGCTGCCAGAGGATGCCGACCAGCATGGCCAGCAGACACAGAGCCTGCAAGGTGTCGGTCCAGATAATCGTCCGGATGCCTCCCCGGAACGTGTAGAGCCAGACCAGGAAAACGCCGGTAACCGCCGTCACGGTAAACGAAACATGCCACTGGTCAAACACATAGGTATGCAAAATCCAGATAACCAGATAAAGTCGCGCAGCGGCGCCGACCAGTTTCGAAAGCAGGAAAAAGCAGGCGCCCGTGCGGTAGCCGTACGGGCCGATGCGTTTGTCCAGATAGGAGTAGATCGAAGTCAGGTTCAGTCTGTAGTATAGCGGAAGCAGGATCCGGGCAATCAGGATGTATCCGAAAAAGAATCCGAAAACCACCTGCATGTATGTCATGTCCATCTGCCGCACCAGTCCCGGTACGGAGACAAACGTCACGCCCGAAAGCGACGTGCCGATCATCCCGATGGACACAATATACCACGGCGAACGTTTGTTCCCCAGAAAAAACGCCGTATTGTTTGAACCTTTCCTTCCCGTCAGCCACGCAACCAGAAGCAACAGCCCGAAATAAGCGATCACAATCGCAAGAATACTCCACCTCTCCACGTCCACAGCGGTTAATCGGGAATGGTTAAGACCGGCCATTCATCCTTCATCATCGACAGCGCTTTCTGGAGGTCGTCGGGCGTGTCGATTCCGACGGTTTCCCGGTGCGTGACGGCTGTCTGGATGGTGTAGCCGTTTTCGAGCCAGCGCAGCTGCTCAAGGCTTTCGGCCAGCTCGAGAGGCGAAGGCGGCAGGGCAACAATCTCCCCGAGCACACGGGTGCGGTAGGCATACAGGCCGATATGCCGGTAAAACGTATGAGCCTTCAGCCAGTCGGTATACGCCTTTCCGCGGAGGTATGGAATGACGGAACGGCTGAAATAGAGCGCCTCGAGACGGCTGTTGAGTACCACCTTCGGCAAGTTCGGATTGAAGAGCGTCTGTTCAAAGTCGCCATCCGGGTCCAGGGGCTTGACCAGCGTGGCGATCTGCACGCCGGGCTTCTCGAAACAGCTTTTCAGCAGTTCAATCTGTTCCGGATGGATAAAAGGCTCGTCGCCCTGGATATTGATTACCGCATCGCAGGCGATACCTGTCTTGCAGCAGGCCTCGTAGCAGCGGTCCGTCCCGCTGCGATGGCGGTCGGAGGTCATGACTGCCCGCGCCCCGAAAGCCTCTGCCGCCTTTGCCACACGTTCATCGTCCGTAGCGATGCAAAGCTCGTCCACGCTCTGCCGCACCCGTTCATAGACCCGCTGAATCAGCGGTTTCCCCTTCATGTCGGCCAGCGGTTTCCCCGGAAAACGGGTCGACCCGTAGCGTGCCGGTATAATGCCCAAGAATTTCATATTACTTCCTGTTTGATTGATTGAATTGGTCTGTAAAATTAGACATTTTTTCCGACATGCATTTGCGGGATGGAGAGGGTGCGGTTCAACCGGTTACGAGACCTGATGCCTGCCGGATGCTGCTTTACGCTGTGTGATTCGATGCGGAAAGTCCCTGAAACAGCCGTTTACGGAAAACGTTACAGGTGCGGTACATCGTCCCGTGAGCCGTTTTTGTTCTTAAGCATACCTGAGAAATGTTCTTATGCAGGCATAAGAGCCGTTCTTAAGCATGCGTAAGAATTGTTCTTAAGCAGGCGTAAGAATTGTTCTTAAGCCTGCTTAAAAGGTCACGGGTTCCGACTCCCGCATGTCATTTCCTGCCGGGGGGCTTGCGGACTGTACAGAGGTATACAAAAAAGTCAAGGTTCAAAACAGCTGTTTTGAACCTTGACATGCATTTTATCCGACAGTCGGAAGGGAAGATGATTACATCATGCCGCCCATGCCTCCGCCCATACCCGGGGCGGCAGGTGCAGCAGGCGTTTCTTCCTTTTTCTCGGCTACCACACATTCGGTCGTCAGGAACATGCCGGCGATCGAAGCGGCGTTTTCCAGCGCCACGCGTGCCACCTTGGCCGGGTCAATGACGCCTGCCTTGCACAGGTTTTCGTACACGTCCGTCCGGGCGTTGTAACCGAAGTCGCCTTTGCCTTCCCTGACTTTCTGAACGATGACGGCGCCTTCCTTGCCGGCGTTGTATGCGATTTGACGAAGCGGCTCTTCGATGGCGCGCTTGACGATCTCGATACCGGTTGTCTCGTCTTCGTTATCACCCTTCAGGTTTTCCAGGCCCTCGATGGCACGTATGTAAGCTACGCCGCCGCCGGGAACGGTACCTTCTTCGATGGCCGCGCGGGTGGCGCTCAGGGCGTCGTTGACACGGTCTTTCTTCTCTTTCATTTCCACTTCCGACGGAGCGCCGACATACAGTACGGCTACGCCACCGGCCAGTTTGGCCAGACGTTCCTGGAGTTTTTCCCGGTCATAGTCCGACGTTGTGCCCTCGATCTGCGTTTTGATCTGACTGATCCGCGCCTGAATTGCTTTCTTGTCGCCGGAACCGTTGACAATTGTTGTATTGTCCTTGTTGACGATGATTTTTTCGGCCGAACCGAGCATGTCCATCGTGGTATCTTCCAGCTTCATACCCTTTTCGTCGGTCACAACCGTACCGCCTGTCAGGATGGCAATGTCTTCCAGCATCGCCTTGCGACGGTCGCCAAAACCCGGAGCCTTGACGGCACAGATTTTCAGTCCGGCGCGCAGACGGTTTACCACAAGGGTAGCCAGCGCTTCGCTGTCGATGTCTTCAGCGATGATCAGCAGCGGACGACCGGTCTGTACGGCCTGTTCGAGCACGGGAAGCAATTCCTTCAATACGGAAATCTTCTTCTCGTAAATCAGCACGTTCGGATTTTCGAACTGAGCTTCCATCTTCTCGGTGTCGGTCACGAAATAGGCGGAGATGTAGCCGCGGTCAAACTGCATGCCTTCTACCACGTCAACGGTGGTGTCCGTACTCTTGGCCTCTTCGACGGTGATGACGCCTTCTTTCTTCACTTTCTGCATGGCTTCGGCAATCAGTTTCCCGATGTTTTCGTCACCGTTGGCAGAAATCTTGGCCACGTTCTCAATTTTGTCCAGATTGTCGCCTACGGCTTCGGCCTGTGCGGCAATGCTTTCCACTACCTTGGCGACGGCCTTGTCGATACCGCGCTTCAGACCCATCGGATTGGCGCCGGCGGTTACGTTCTTCAAGCCTACGCCGATAATGGACTGTGCCAGTACGGTGGCCGTAGTGGTTCCGTCGCCGGCGTTATCGTTTGTTTTCGAGGCTACTTCTCTTACCAGCTGCGCACCCATGTTCTCGTACGGGCAAGCCAGTTCGATTTCCTTGGCCACCGTTACCCCGTCCTTGGTGATTTGCGGCGCACCGAATTTCTTTTCCAGAATGACGTTACGGCCTTTCGGTCCCAATGTTACCTTGACAGCATCTGTCAGTTCGTCCACACCTTTTTTTAGCAGGTTGCGGGCATCCATGTTGAATTTAATTTCCTTTGCCATATTGCTATGAGTTTAAATGTTTGTTTTAAATCAGATAATCGCTAAAATGTCGGACTGACGCATGATCAGGTAGGTTTCGCCTTCCCATTCGATTTCGGTTCCGGCGTACTTGCCGTAGAGCACGGCATCCCCCTTCTTGACGACTATTTCTTCGTCCTTCGTACCGTTACCAACGGCCATCACTTCACCTTTCAGCGGTTTCTCTTTCGCCGAGTCGGGAATAATAATTCCTCCAACTGTCTTTTCTTCTGCAGGAGCCGGCTTTACCAGCACGCGATCTGCTAACGGTTTAATTTTCATACTTCATTACAATTTAAATCATTAATAATTATACTGTTTAGTTTTGTGTAATAGTTTTATGCAATTTCAATGAGGGGGTATGCGAAATTCGTGCCAAAGGAATTGAGAGGCCAAAATTGACAGAATTGTCCTGCCTGTCGAGAAAACCCTGTCAAAATGGCCGACAAATTGGCGGAGGAGGGGGCGATCAGGCGCCTGCAAGGCTTTCCGACACGACCCTGCCGGGATCAGAATCCGCGAGGCGGCGGGCCGCCGGGACCGCCAAACCGCGGGCCGTCTCCGGGTCTTCGCAGGTCCGATTCGGAGGCGCCGCCCTTGAAGATGTTGAAGCGGTAGATGAAGTGTACCATGAAGTAGCTGCTCAGCGTGTTGTATTCCGAATAGCGGATGTTGCTGGCCGACGCGCTGTAGGAAATATTGCTGCGCTGCTGCAGGATGTCGTAAATCTTGATCCGGAGCATCCCTGCATTGTTTTTGAAAAACGACTTGGACGCGGAGGCATTCCATAAAAGTTCCCGCTGTTCGTATCCTTCCGTGTAGCCTGCATTGGTGGAGTAGTTGATATCGCTTTCTATCCGGAAAGCGTACGGCAGATAGAGAGTCGTGGAAGCGCCGCCGCCATAGTTGTAGGTGTTCAGGTCGTTTTGTCCCTGCAACGTGTTTTTTGTCCGATTATAGCGAAGGTTGCCGTTCAGGCCGAAGTCGAAAAGGTCGGAACGGTAATTGACGCCGAGTCGTTCGTTCAGTCCAAGCCCCCGGCTTGTATTTTCGCTGCCGTTGATAAAACCTTTGGTGCTGTTAAAGGAAGCCCATGACATGGAATGAATGCTGAATTTTTTGTTTTTGAAAGGCGTATTGAATATTACGCGGAGGTTGCCGTCGTAATTGCCGTCCACGTTCTCGTAGGTACTTATCCTTTTTCCGGTCGTTGCGTCGTAGATGGATTTGCTGACGATGCTGTTCAGGATATAGTTTCCGTTGGCAAAAATCATGAATGCCGTCTGATTTTCGGGCACAAACTTCTGGAAGCGGATACGCAGATTGTTGGTATACGTTGGATTCAGGTCCGGATTTCCGCGGGTGGTATTCAGCGGGTCGGAGACATCGTCCACGGGTTGCAGCTGCTGCATGGAGGGCTGGCTGGTGCGTCCGTCGTAATCGACGCGCAGGTTGGTGCGCCGGTCAAAGACATAGTTCAGCTGGGCGGTCGGGGAATAGTTCGTGACGCTCCTCGACATGGAATAAAGCACCTGGTCGCCCACAAAGGTCTCCGTGGTGGAGCGCGTCGGGTCCAGATTGAACCCGACGGTGTAGTTGTATTTTTCCCGCACGGATTTGAAGGCAATGCTGGCGCGCTGTTCGACGGCGCTGTTGCGCGTGCTCTTGCTGTAGACCGTATCCAGTTCCGTATACTCTCCGGCGCCGTCAAGGTTGTACGAGTTTTTCAGCATTTCCCGGCTGTTCCGGCTGATGCGGTAGGTGGCCTGCAGGAAATGGTTATGTCCCAGCGGCTCTACCCACGATGCATAGGCGCGGTAGTTGAATCCGCTGTTGTCGTAGCGCACCTGCTGGTCGATGAGGTCGCTCGAATCGCCATACAGGAAATACCGGGTAGTGGAAATGTTCAGCCCGTCGCTGTAGGAATCGTTCAGCCCTCCGGACAGCGAGGCGCTGAAGACCCGTCCCCGGTCGTTCAGCTTCCGGCTAAATTCCAGGCGGGCGGACATGTCATATCCTTCGCCGTCGGACAGGGACTGGGAGGTCGCCCTGTTCACCGTATCCATCCGGCCGTCCAGCGAATATGAATGTTCATTTTCCTCGCTGTGCGTCCGGCTGTAGCTGAGAGCCGGCTGAAAGATGATTTGCGTCAGGGTATCCGGTTTCCATTCCATGCGCAGGTCGAATCCGAGGTTGTCCCTGAGGGTATTGTTGCGGCTCTCGCTGAAATCATGCGTGGTACTGTCTCCCGGCAGGATGTTTTGCGTATTGTACTTGCTTTCCGCCAGGTTGTCCGAATGGGAATAGCGGACATTGCCGCCCAGCGTCAGTTTTTTGGGAATAAACTCCTTGCTGAAATTGGATCCGAACATGCCGGAGGTCGTGATGCCGTTGCCCGCACCGAAACCGCCGAAGCCGCGCCGCCCGCCGCCCATGCCGCCGAACATGCTCGCGCCCAGATCGGAAGCGCCCATGTTGTTCGTATTGTTCAGCCCGCCGATAAGGGTAAACTGGTCGTTGTTGAAAATCCGGTTCACCATGAAATTGCCTTCATAACGCTCGTTGCTGCCGTAGCCGGCGATGGTGCTTCCAAACCAGCCCTGTTTCATGCCCGGCTTGACGGTCAGGTTGATCACGGCCTCTTCTTCGCCGTCGTCAAAACCGGTCATCACAGCCATGTCGCTTTTCCGATCCAGCACCTGCACCTTGTCGACCATCCGGGCCGGCAGATTCCGGGAAGCCACTTTCGGGTCGTTCGAAAAAAACTCTTTCCCGTCCACCATGATTTTCTTGATTTCCTTGCCGTTGACGGTTACTTTCCCTTCCTTGTCAACCTCCACCCCGGGCATTTTTTTTAGCAAATCCTCCAGCACCGAGCCTTCCGTCACTTTATACGAATCGGCATTGTATTCCACCGTATCGTTTCGCACGCTGATTTCCACTGCCTTGGCCGTCACCGTGGCTTCGTCCAGCAGAATCGCGTCTTCTCGCATTTCAATGTGACCGAGGTTGACGGATCTGTTTTTTCCGTTGACCTCCAGCAACTGATAAACCGTTTCAAATCCGAGATAGGAGATGTTGAGCAAATAGTTCCCGTTTTTGACGTTCCTGACGGAAAAAACGCCCCTGTCATCGCTGACAACCCCCTGTACAAATGCACTGTCCCCGGCGTTCAGCAGACGGACCGCAGCCTGTTCCACCGGTGTCCTGCTTTCTTTCTCGACAATGATTCCCTTCACTTCCACCTGGGCGATTGCCGGCAAGGACAGCAGAAGAAACAGCGGTAATAATAAATGCCCTCGTTGTATCATAACATGTAACCTGTTAAATTAATTTCAGTTGCGGAAAATAGACGCCATGTCATCGGAATAGTTTAAAAGAGCGTCCTGCTTTTCATTTAATTAACCAAAAACGCGACGATATGAAAGCAAAACGTCCGGAAGCCTGATATTTCGATTATTTTCCGGGAAAAAGGAAGATTTTTCACCCCTGTCCCCAGTCGGCTTCCGGGGAGCTCCCGAAAACCCGGTTATCAGATAAAGAAAAAGGGGCTCTATAACGTTTTGTATGGGTAATAGTCGAATTTGAGTTTAGCGCAGGTGAAATAAACCATATTGATGAAGTTTTTCGGATTACGGTATCCTCCGGCTCTTCGCTTAGCCAATTGAATTTTTGAATTTATGCCCTCTAAAATGCCGTTGGTCACAGGAGTGTGAAAATATTGAACGATGCCCCACCAGTGCGCTTTTATCATTTTCGTAAATTTCATAAAAGGCTGAATACCGCTTTCTAAGGCCTGTTCACACCAAAACCACAAATAGCCCATAGCCTCTTCTTTGCTGCCAATTTCAAACACATCTAAAAACAACTGTCTCAACCGGTATGCCTCGCCAAGTTTGGGATAATAATCCAGGATTATCTGTAAATCAGATTTTTTCTGCACCGAAAGTTTGTCGTATTTCTTCAGAATTGTATATCTGTGATTTTTAAGTAATTCATTCCCTTTTCGTTCCAGTCGGCGGGTTTCATCCAAAGCCCCGTTAAGCAGTTTTACCAAATGGAATTTATCAAAAACAATCTTTGCCCCGGACAAATACTTCGTTGCGGCGGCAATAAATGCTGGAGATATATCCATGCTTATCAATTCTATATTTTCTGCCTGGCCGCCCTTTTCTTCGAGCCTTTCCACAAATTTCTCCACCGTTTCCATTCCTTTACCTTCGGTAACAAAAACTGTTCTGTGACCGTCTAAATCAACAACTTGTGTGATGTATTCGTGCCCTTTTTTACGCGGGGTCTCATCTATTCCGATGCGTTTTGTTTTACTCAAATCATCTCTCCCAACCGCTTTGGATATCCAAAAATCGAACACGCGCCACAAACGGGGCGCTGTTATTGACAGATTCTCAGCCGCCTTACAAACCGGCATTTCGCTCTCTATCAGTAGCATGGCATATGCCTCGAAAAGCAACGTGAAGCCGCTTCCCTGCCGGGCCCATGGCACATGAACCTGAGTAACCTGATCGCTTACTGAATCTTTCACGCGCGGAACCCGGGCGTGAAGATAGCAACGGTGCTGAAAAAAATTAAGATGCTGCCAGATCTTTTCTTCTGTGTCGCAGGCACTTGAAGGAGTATTGCTTCCCGTTAAAAACTTAAAGTCCTTTTCGAAATCCAAATGGATATGAAGTTCTTTCTCTGCGCTCGCCTCATCCGGCAGTAGTTCTACCCGACTTATATACCACGGACGGCTCAAGCCCAAGGCCATGTTAAATATTTCTGTCGTATTCATTGCGCAAAGATACTATTTCTTTTGGAAATACCCACACGATTCGTTATAGAACCAGGGCAACGCAAATTCAAGTAGCGAATGCAACTTTTCTAAAGAATCTCTCTTTCGGAGCATCAAAGTTAAGCACCTTTCTTGGTCTTCGATTGATTTTGTGCTGGTTATTTGTGTTGTATGCATCATTGTATTTTGTAATCGGTTCTTTTTTAGGCATATATTGTCTT
>JAISMO010000024.1 GCA_031276675.1 Tannerella sp. | reverse complement strand
TTCATATAATATTGTGAGCCTATTCCTACTGTCAGATAAATGTCTTTCATGATTGCGGCAGGGTCTGTGGAGGTATTGAGAATACGTATGCGCCATGTGCCGTCTTTGGTGGGCGATGTTGGATAGACAATGCCCACAGCCGAACCACCTGTTCCGTTTAGAATGTCGGCGCCATAAGCAGGCGTAGGAATAGAAAGACTGACGTTACCTTCCGACGCAGGGATATAAGCGCAAAAGTCGGTACCGTCGCCGAAAGCGAGTTTATAGTTCATCGCCCCTGCGCTGCATTTTTTGAGGGTGACGGTTTCGCGGATATATAATTTTTCGCCGGTAGTCAAATGATTATCGGGATATCCGAAAGACGCCAGGTCCGCCTTCCTGATAGTATACATGTATTTACCGGCTTGGGAGTCGTCCAAAGCTGTAGCCGTGACGTTCTTCCAGTTGTTCGCAGTGGTATCGCGGCAAATTTCGATTTTGGAAACGGTAATACCGGCTTTATCCGTGACCGCCGCCTCGAACCGGAGATTGTTGACGTGCGAAGCATTAGCGGTCTGCGTAATCTCAATGACCCTTATTACAGTCTGGTTAAGGGTCACATTTTCATCCTCCGGATATATTATCTTGAGAATGGGGTCGTAGAAATTGGTAATGGGATCGGTGACGGCGGAATCGACGGGCGCCGCGTTGACATACAGCCTGTAGGTAACTCTCCTTGCCTCGGCGTCGACCGCGGCGCCGGCGTCGCACAGGGGCTGAACGTAAAAGGTCCGGGTTGCGGCAACACCGGCCGAAAAAGTCACCTCCATCCGGCCCGACAGTCCGTCGGGGCTTAGCGTGCCCGCCATCAAATTTTTCGGCAGGAGTCTGAATCCCGCCGGCAGCACGATTTCCAGCTGTCCGTTCCCGTTCGTCTGCGGGACTGTTTCCACCTCAAACTTTATCGAATCGCCCGCGGGCACGATCTGCGAGGGATTTCCATGGGGCGAAAGCGCATACTGGGACTGCGGCTGTGCCCAAAGCGCCGTCGCCATGGCCGAAAACAGCAGCGCCGCAAGCGCAAAGGTGCGGAAACGCGAAAGGTATCCGCCTGTTCCTCTGTGCGAACGGCGCTGTCCGAAATTAAAAGCTGTCTCTAAATCACTGTATTTATGTGTGTTATGGGGGGGGGGGGGATTTGTGTTCAACTGCCTTTCGGCCACCCGTCGGGAGGGTGACGGCAGCGCCGGTCGTGCGCTGTGAAACAAAGCAGTCCGTTCTGTTTGCTGTTAAAGTTTTCATCTGTCTGTATTCAAATTAAATGTTTAGTATATGAAAAAACCGTCGCAAAGGTAAAACTTCCTTCCAATGGGCAATCTGCCTGACAATATAAAAAAATATAATAACGGCGAAATATCTGAGGGGGTGATCTGGTGGTTAAAACCTAATGACTTCCAATTAAGAACAGGAGGGACGGGAAGGGACGGAAGGGAAAGGAACCGGAAAGGCGCCGTGTCAGGCATCAGGGGCGGCGCCGGTCGGGAGGATGCGCCGGTAGTGGCAGAACAGCAGGTTGCCCTGGTCGTCGTGCAGGTGCATGCCGTTGCCTTCGCAATAGCGGAACAGGCGGCAGTCGGCACAGATGCCTTTCCTGGCCCAGTCGCGGTTGCGGAAGGGTTGGAAGCGCTCGTTCCACACGTCCATGAAACGGTCCTGGTAGATCGTTCCCTGGTGAAAATTGGCGCGGATGCTCGGACAGGCGGAGATGGCGCCGTCGGCCAGTACGGAGGCGATGCTGACGCCGGCATGACACCGGTAGAAAGCATCGCGCACTTCCGTTTCATAGTTTCCAAGAAAGCCTTCGCAGCCATAGCTCAGGCGGATGCGTCCTTCCCGGCGTGTGGCGCGGATGAAGTCGAGCGTTGCGGTAAAGTCTTTGTCGGAAAGTTGCAGTTCGGGCAGTTCGGCCGCGCGTCCCACGGGGAAGATGGTGAAGATGCGCCACCTTTTCACGCCGGTGTCGATCAGAAATTCCTTGAAAGCCGACAGTTCGCCGATGTTTTTCCGGTTGACGCACGTGACCGCGTCCCAGACGATCCGCTTTTCTCCGGCCAACATGCGGACGGCGTTCAGCGCCCCTGCATAACTTTGCGGGTGACGGCGCAGCCAGTTGTGCGCATCCTCGAAACCGTCGAGGCTGACGGTGATGGAATGTAATCCCGCGGCCAGCAGGGAGTCCAGCCGCCTGCGGGTCAGGGCCAGCCCGTTGGAGACCAGTCCCCAGGGGAAGCCGCGGCGGTAGAGTTCACGTCCGCAGGCTTCGATGTCGTTTCTGAGCAGCGCTTCGCCGCCCGTGAAGACAATCATGGTTCTGTTTGGCTGGACGTGCGGCGTGATCTGGTCAATGACGTTCATGAAATCCCCGACCGGCATGTCGGGCTGACCGGCCGAGGCGCGGCAGTCGCTTCCGCAGTGGCGGCAGGACAGGTTGCAGCGAAGCGTGCACTCCCAGAAAAGCATGTTCAGTTCGTGCAGGCGCACGCTGTTTTTCCGCATTCTGCGAAACAGTTCCAGCCCGATGCGCTTGCGAAGCGAGAGAGACTTATTCATCCGTCTGCTTTTCGGTCAGTTCCACTTTTACATCTACCGTATATTCGCCGTCGTACCACCCGTCCCGTTCACCGCTGCGCCCGGCATCCCTGAAATCGACCGTCAGCGAGTCCGGCTCGAAGAGGCCGTTTGCCTCGCCGTCCGTATCCTCCACATAAACGGGGACGGGATTTGCCGGTACCGCAAACATGGTTTGCGTGATTTTGAATGTACCGTCGGAGCCGGTGACGTCGTCGGCAAACGGTCCGTCTCCACTGTACGTGACCGGAGGCACGCCATACTCCACTATCGTCTGTTCGAGAGCGGTATAGCTGACCCGAATGTTTTTTACCGGCCTGCCGGTTGCCCGGTTGACGACGACTCCCTTCACGGTATAGTCTGCACGGGGCGTGCCGTATTCAGGCACAGCCACTTCTTTTTTCTCGCATCCGCCGAACCCCAGCAGGGCCAGGATGCCGGCCAGTATCCGGTTGGCGTTCCGGATCAACGAACGGTTTATTTTCTTCATAAGAAATATTTTTAACTGATTACAGATACATGATGCAAAGGTACGTCTTTTTGCTGCATGGCGCCTGCGGATTTCACCGGAAAGTTCATGCGGCCCCGTACGGGGTATTTCGCATTTTCCGAAAACGGAGTATCTTTGTCCCCGCAAACAGCAATGCTGCGAAGGAGATATATAATAATATAATGTATAAGGCAAATCTGCCCGGCGAGTCATAGGGCGGGACGGAGGGGTCGGACGACAGAGGCGAACGTGGCCCGGCTGTCCAGCCGTACAGTCAACCGGACAACTAATTAACAACACTTGTGGCAAAAAAATTATCCATCATCAGTTTCAGCGGCGATTTCGACAAACTGACCGCTGTGTTCACGCTGGCTACCGGCGCAGCTGCCGTGGGCTATGAAGTCAACCTCTTTTTTACCTTCTGGGGCCTGAACGCCATCAAACGGAAGAGGGGCCGGAGTTTTACGGGCGGCACCGCCCTGACCCGCGTCTTCGGATTCCTCATGGGCGGGCTGAAGGTCGCGCCCGTCAGCCGGCTGAATTTCTGGGGCGCAAGCCCGCGCATCTTCCGCTGGCTGATGCGCAAAAACAACGTCGCCACGCTCGAAGAACTTGTGGAAGCGGCCAAGACGCTGAAAGTCAATTTCTATGCCTGTGAGATGGCCATGCACATCCTCGGGCTTGCCAAAGACGATTTTATCCCCGAAGTAAAAGCCGTCCTGAGCGTTGCCTCTTTCCTGCGGCGCTCCGAAGACGGACAAACTCTTTTTATTTGACAACCCTATGGCAACATTTCAATTGGACATTACGAAGGAACACTGTCCCATGACGTTTGTGAAGACAAAAATCGAACTCTCCAAACTCCGGGAGGGCGACCTCCTTGAGGTCCTGCTCTGCGAGGGCGAGCCGCTGGAGAACGTTCCCCGTACGGCTCGGGAGCAGGGCTATCGCGTACTGGACATCCTGCCTGTCGAGGAGGCTATCTACAAAGTAGTTATCCGAAAAGAAATCAGCGAGTAACCGTATTTCCTTACGGCAATGCGGCCGGCGGCAACGTGGACGCGGTCGAAGCCGACTTCGACGGAATTAAAGTCGACTTTGACGGGACCAAAGTCGACTTCGGCGGAACCAAAGTCGACTTCGACGGGACCAAAGTCGACTTTGACGGAACCAAAGTCGACTTTGACAGGACCAAAGTCGACTTTGACGGAACCAAAGTCGACTTTGACGGAACCAAAGTCGACTTTGACGGAACCAA
>JAISMO010000149.1 GCA_031276675.1 Tannerella sp. | reverse complement strand
TCTCAGGAAATATATCCGGCAAAGTATGACGCACTTAGGGGTTTTTCTTTTCCGGCTGTTATAATTACAAATTATGTAATAATAGCTGCAATGAAAAAAATCAAATCAATGCTTGTGTGTATTGCACTGGCCGGCGTATGGTCGGTCGGCGGTCTTGCACAGCCGGCCGCTCGAATGAGGCCGTATGACCTGTCGAAAGACCGTCTGCTGTATGCGGTTGGATACTCACATCTCGACACCCAGTGGAACTGGGACTATGTGCGTTCCATCGACGAACTGCTAAAGAATATCATGGAAGAAAACTTCGTGCTGTTCGAAAAATATCCCGATTACGTGTTCAACTTCACCGGCTCGCGTCGCTACCGGATGATGAAGGAGTATTATCCGGACCTGTATGAGAAAGTAAAAGAATACGTGGCCAAAGGGCGCTGGTTTATCTCCGGTTCGGCGGTGGACGAAGGCGAAGTCATCATCTCTTCGCCCGAGTCTGTCATCCGTCAAACGCTCTACGGATACAAATTCTTCATGAACGAGTTTGGAAAGGTCGGGCAGGACGCCATTTTTCCCGACATCTTCGGTTTTCCGGCCAATATGCCTACCGTTTGGCGACACGCGGGGTTGATCGGCTTTTCTACCATCAAGCTGATGGGCAACTGCGCCGTGGGCGAGCCTTTTCACGTGGGCGTATGGATCGGGCCGGACGGCAGTCGACTGCCCGCTGCTTTCAAACCGGCGCACTACGTAAGCCATATCCCTGCCCGTTTCGATACGGACGAATACTGGAGCGGGCGGCTGGATTTTGATAAGGAACAGACCGGCTATGCCTTTGACTACCGCTTCTATGGCGTGGGTGATGAAGGCGGCGCGCCGCTGAAAAACGACGTGAAACACGCGGTGGAATCGCTCGAAGAGCGGCCGGACAGCAAATTCCGTCTGCTGCTCACCTCGTCCGATCAGATGTTCAAAGACCTTACGCCCGAAATCGAAGCCAAACTGCCGACCTACGAAGGCGACCTGCTGCTGGTGGAGCACAGTAACGGATCTTCCAATTCACAGGGTTTCATGAAGCGTCTTAACCGCAAGAACGAGAACCTCGCTCAGGCAGCCGAACAGGTGGCCGCCGCCGCTGCCGTCCTCGCCGGCAGCCCCTATCCCGCGGACAAACTGACCAACGCCTGGGAACTGGTGCTGGGCAGCCAGATGCACGATATTCTGCCCGGCACGTCGATCCCCAAAGCATATGAATATGCCTGGAACGACGAGTTCATTGCCGCCAATCTGTTTTCTTCCGTGCTGACCGACGCTGTTTCCGCTCTCTCTACCCGGCTGAACACGCAGGCCAAAGGCCGCAGCGTCATTGTATACAACCCGGTGGCCGATGCGCGGGAAGACATCGTGACGGTGGAAATGGCTTTCGACGAGGCGCCCGAAAACATACAGGTATTCGGGCCGGACGGACGGGAAGTCCTTTCGCAGATCATCGGGCAGGAGGGCAACCGGACAAGCTTTGTCTTTCTTGCCGCGGTACCCTCTGTGGGGCTGGCAGTCTATGACGTGCGTCCGGCGGCGAAAGCCAAGGCGCCGGCAAAAACCGCGCTGGCCGTCACGGAACGCTCGCTGGAGAACGCATACTATAAAGTGCTGTTTGCCGACAACGGCGACATCCGTTCGATTTATGACAAAAAGCTGAAGCGCGAGCTGTTGAGCGCTCCGGCGCGGCTGGAGTTTCAAGCCGAAAAGCCGTCGGAATACGCGGCTTGGAACATGGACTGGAAAGACCGCCAGCTGCCGCCGGTGGGATTTCTGAACGAAAATGCGTCATTCCGTATTGCCGAGAACGGACCGGCGCGTGTAGCGCTTGAGGTGACGCGCGAAGGGCGCAATTCCCGGATCACGCAGCTCGTCTCGCTGGCGGCCGCCGAAGCCGGACGGCGCATTGAGGTGGACAACCGGATCGACTGGCAGTCGCGCGGCGTTTGTCTGAAAGCGGCCTTCCCGCTCACCGCGGTAAACGAATACGCCACCTACAGCCAGGGCGTGGGCACGATTGCACGCAACACCAATCACCCGCGCAAGTTCGAGGTTCCTCATCACAACTGGTTCGATCTGACCGATCAGTCGGGAAAGTTCGGCGTTTCCATCATGGAAGACTGCAAGTACACGTCCGACAAACCCGATGACCATACCCTGCGCCTGACGCTGATGTTCACCCCGGAAATAAACGCTCCGAGTGAGCAGGCCACGCAGGATTTCGGCATTCACTATGTGAAATATGCAATTTGCGGACACGCCGGCGACTGGCGGCAGGCGGAAACATACCGGCAGGCTGCCTTCACGGACAAGCCGCTGATTCCCTTCGAGGCGCCGAGCCATGCCGGTGCACTGGGAAAACGGTTTTCACTCCTCTCGCTCGGCAGCCGGCACGCAGGCGTGATGGCATACAAGAAGGCGGAACGGGACGAATACTGCATCATCCGCGTAAATGAACTGAGCGGACGCGGGCAGACCGGCCTGAAGCTGACTTTCCCCGCAGCGGTGGTGGACGCCTGTGAAGTGGACGGCCGCGAGGTACGCACGGGCGACGTGGCTTTCACCTCCGGAGGCGTCACCATTGATCTGCCCGCCTATGCAATCAGGAGCATTGCCGTGAAGCTTGCACCCGCTGCTTCGCCGGACGGAACGGAGACGCAGATTCCCGTTACGCTGGCATACAACGACGACGCCGTGTCGTTTGACGACAACCGTTCCGACGGCCGAATGGACTGGACGCGCAGGGAGAGTTTCCGCGACGTCACCTATCCAGCCGAGGAAATGCCCGACGGCGAATATGTCTGTGGAGGCGTCCGCTTCCGGATGGGCAGCTACGGGGATGAGACGCACAATGTGGTGGCCTGCACGGGTCAGGAAATCGCCCTGCCTGCCGGCGATTACGGCAAACTCTGCCTGCTGGCGGCATCGAACCGGGAAACGGAGGCCGAATTTCGCATCGGCGAGCGGAACGTCTCCCTCCATATCGGCGAATGGCGAGGCTACATTGGTCAGCACTACAACCGTCTCTACGGTCCGGCATGGACGCTCGAAGGTCTCGCTCAGCCCTATGTCCGGAAGGATGAAATCGCCTGGTTTGCCTCGCATTACCATCACGGCTATCCCTCCAGAAACGCGACCTACCAGTACTGTTACATCTACCGCTACGAACTCGACGTGCCGCCGGGCGCCACTTCGCTCACGCTGCCGGACAACAGCGACGTCAAAATTTTTGCCGTTACCGCCTTCCGCGAACAGAATGACCGGATCACGCCCCTGCAACCGCTGTACGACGATTTCAGCCGCAATCCGGCCTGCACGCTGAGAAAGTAACCGCCTCTCCGTAAATTGGGC
>JAISMO010000067.1 GCA_031276675.1 Tannerella sp. | reverse complement strand
GTTGTTTTTATGATTCAAACTTTAGTTTGAACCGTATTTCCAACTGTTTTTATGATTCAAACTTTAGTTTGAACCGTATTTCCAACTGTTTTTATGATTCAAACTTTAGTTTGAATCGTTTTTCCGACTGTTTTTACGATTCAAACTTTAGTTTGAATCATTTTTCCAACTGTTTTTATGATTCAAACTTTAGTTTGAATCGTTTTTCCAACTGTTTTTATGATTCAAACTTTAGTTTGAACCGTATTTCCAACTGTTTTTATGGTTCCAACTTTAGTTTGAACCGTTTTTCCGACTTTTTTTACGGAACTGTACATGTACGGCAGCCTGTTTCCGTATGGAAGGGACAGCCTGATTGCCTGCTGCATCGAGGCTGCCCGACGGATGATGCGTAACATGAGTTGCCGTTATTAATCCGGGTCAGCTTTTCTGCGCGATTCAGACGGCCAAACCGTCAGCCTGAATCGGGAAAAGACACAGGCAATTCTTCTGCTACCGGCTGGCTAATTATTTTTCTTGGCGCCTCAAAATAAGAGATAGCCTGATTTTATGCTTACATTTGCAGCATTGAAAATTAAAAAAAATGGAAATTGCAAGCAGATACGACCCCTCTCAGGTGGAGGGGAAATGGTACCGGTACTGGCTGGAGAACAGGTTTTTTCATTCCGAACCGGACGAGCGGGAGCCTTATACGGTAGTGATTCCTCCTCCAAACGTAACGGGCGTGCTGCACATGGGGCACATGCTGAACAATACGATTCAGGATATCCTGGTGCGCAGGGCGAGGATGTCGGGCAAAAATGCCTGCTGGGTGCCCGGAACAGACCATGCGTCGATTGCCACCGAGGCAAAAGTGGTGGACCGACTGGCACAGGAAGGTATCCGGAAAACCGACCTCACTCGGGAACAGTTTCTGGAACATGCCTGGGAGTGGACCCGCCGGCATGGGGGCATCATTCTGGAACAGTTGAAAAAACTGGGCGCTTCCTGCGACTGGGAGCGTACGTGTTTCACCATGGATGAAAAGCGTTCGGAAAGCGTCCTCAGGGTCTTCGTCGATCTGTATAATAAAGGCTGGATCTATCGAGGCGTGCGCATGGTGAACTGGGACCCGGCCGCCCGGACCGCCCTGTCGGACGAAGAGGTGATTTACAGAGAACAGCAGGGGAAACTGTATTACCTCCGATATCAAATTGTCGGGGAAGACGGATATGCGGTAGTGGCTACGACGCGCCCGGAAACGATTCTGGGAGATACGGCCGTTTGCATCCATCCGAATGACCCGAAAAACGCGCGCCTGAAAGGAAAAAAAGTGCTTGTGCCGCTTGTCGGCCGGGAAATCCCGATTATTGAAGATGAATATGTGGACATTGAATTTGGCACCGGTTGCCTGAAAGTCACGCCGGCGCACGATATCAACGACTACCTGCTGGGCGAAAAACATCATCTGGAAACGATTGACATCTTCAACGACGACGGGACGCTGAACCGCTTCGGTCACCCGTATGAAGGAAAAGACCGTTTCGAGGTTCGCAGGGAAATTGAAAACGACCTGATTCGGGCCGGCTGCATGGAAAAGGTGGAACCTTATGAACACAAGGTAGGCTTTTCCGAACGGACCAACGTTCCCATCGAACCCAAACTGTCCATGCAATGGTTCCTGAAGATGGAGCGCCTGGCCGGGCCGGCGCTTGAGGCGGTGATGAACGGCTCCGTCCGGTTCTATCCGGCCCGGTTCAGGAACATCTACCGCCACTGGATGGAGAACATTAAGGACTGGTGCATTTCCCGCCAGTTATGGTGGGGACACCGGATTCCCGCATGGTATTTGCCGGGAGGAGGTTTTGTGGTTGCCCAAACGGCGGAACAGGCCCTGCTGCTGGCGCGGGAAAAGTCGGGCAACCCGGCCCTGACCATGTCTGATCTGCGGCAGGACGAAGACTGTCTCGACACCTGGTTCTCGTCGTGGCTGTGGCCGGTTTCCGTGTTCGACGGAATCACCCGTCCGCAGAACAGAGACATTGCATATTATTATCCGACCAATGATCTGGTGACGGCGCCGGAGATTATTTTCTTCTGGGTGGCGCGCATGATCATGTCCGGTTTTGAATATCGCGGAAAGCCCTGTTTTCATAACGTATACTTTACGGGGATTGTTCGGGACAAGTCCGGACGTAAAATGTCCAAATCCCTTGGCAATTCTCCCGACCCGATCCGGCTGATGGAGCGGTACGGCGCCGACGGGGTTCGCATGGGCATGTTGCTGGCTTCGCCGGCGGGGAACGATTTGCTGTTTGACGAGTCGCTTTGCGAACAGGGGCGCAATTTCAACAACAAAATCTGGAATGCCTTCCGCCTGGTGAAAGGCTGGAAAACGGACGGACGTCTCCCGCAGCCCGAAACGGCGGCCCTCGCGGTCAAATGGTTTCGGGGGCGGCTGAACAGGACGCTGTCCGAAATGAATGAGGCCTTTGAAAAGTACCGCCTGACCGACGCCATGATGATGGCCTACAAGCTCTTCTGGGATGAATTTTCGTCCTGGTATCTGGAACTGGTGAAACCCGCGTATGAACAGCCGGTTGATGCGCAGACCTGTCGGGATACGCTCGGTTTTTTCGACACGTTGCTGCGCTTGCTGCATCCCTTTATGCCCTTTATCACCGAGGAACTGTGGCAGGCTCTGTCGCCGCGTTTGCCCGGCGAGTCCGTCATGATGGCCCCGATTCCGCTCCCGAACGATGTCTGTCCGGAAGAAACGGAAACCTGTTTGCAGGCATTTGAACGGGCAAAGGAAGTGATCGGCGCAGTCCGGACGATACGGCTGCAAAAAAATCTGCCGGCCAGGGAAGCGCTGGTACTGGAAGTAGCCGATGCGTCGCACGACAGCCGGCTGGATGCGGTGATCGTGAAGATGGCTCATCTGGCCGAAATTCGGACGGTGGCGGAAAAGTCAGCCGGCTCCGTTTCGTTTCTGGCAGGTACGACCGAATATGCCGTTCCGCTGGGCGGCAGGATGGATATGGCCGGGGAAAAGGCGCGGATGGAAGCGGAACTCCATTATCTGGAAGGCTTTCTGGCATCGGTGAGAAAGAAGCTCGGCAACGAAGGATTCGTGGCAAAAGCCAAACCCGAAGTCGTGGCAAACGAGCGGAAGAAACAGGCGGATGCGGAAAGTAAAATCAGAACACTGAAAGAAGGATTGAAACTGTTGTCGCGGCAGCCGGAATAACCGGCCAAACGCTTTCGCCACCCGGCTGAAAGATGACATGAAATCCGGAACCGTAATTTTTTAATCGTTGAATGATGCAAAACAGAAGGGATTCTTTCAGGCAGGGCCAGTCCTCTCCCCTGCGTTTTGCGCCCGGCGTGTTCGGGCTGTGTATGGCGTGCTGTATGTGGGCGGTGGCGTGCACTCCGGTCCGTTACGTCGGTATTGAAACGTATGCTCCGGCAAGCATTACTTTTCCCCGCAACGTAAAAAAAATCCTGATACTGAATCATGCGGCGGCACAGCCCAAGGTGCCGTTCAGTTCTGCCGTTCGCACAGCGCCGGATTCACTCGGGATAGCATCAGACAGCGCCCTCGTTGATTTTTGCCGGACAACCGGCCGGCTGATTGCCGAATCTCCCCGTTTTGAGGATGTCCGTTTATATGAAGGCCCTTACCGGACGGATCCGGCTTTTTCCTCCGATGCGCCGTTGACGGGAAGCGAAATCCGCCGGCTGTGCGGGGAGCATGACGTTCAGGCAGTGATTTCGCTGGACAGGCTGCTGTTCTCCATCCATGAAGACGTATGGAAAATATCGGCAATCGATGAATTGCACGAATGGCAGATAAGGGTCTCCGGTGTGATGCGCACC
This sequence comes from Tannerella sp., assembly GCA_031276675.1. Classification (GTDB taxonomy): domain Bacteria; phylum Bacteroidota; class Bacteroidia; order Bacteroidales; family Tannerellaceae; genus Tannerella. Next base: position 4,184 of record JAISMO010000067.1, on the reverse strand, counting down.
TGTTTTCCTGACGGGAATACGGCGCCAAACGCCATCTATCTGCTGGACACGGTGATTCCGCAGTTGACGTCGAACAACGGCTGGGCGGACCTGCCCGTTCCGACGCCGGAACAGTTGCTGCGTGAAGTGGCTGCGCATGTGGCGACGAAGGCCTATGTGCATTTCGTGCCTTACTGGCGCGAAGACACGCGGTGGTATTATGTGTCGTCCGGTTCCCGCTGGAAGGAAGCGTCCGCATTTGCCGCGGCGGAACGCTGGGAGCGTGCCGTCGCCGTCTGGGAAGCGCTTTATGAAAAGTCGGTTTCCTGGAAAGCGAAGGCGCGGCTGGCATCCAATCTGGCACTGGGCGCCGAGCTGGGCGGTCGGTTGACGGCCGCATGGCAGTGGGCAACCCTTGCCCATCAATACTTCGCAGCGCATCTGGATGCGGACGATGCGACCGTCCGTTTGCAAAAGGCGTATGTGGAAGCGCTGGAACAGCGCATGGAGGAGGATAAAATCCTGCAGCGGCAGATGGAACAGTTCCCCCGGTAAACCGCTGTATGCATTGATGCGACCGGACTCAAAAGAAGACGTGCAGTCAAAAAACCTGCAAATTAAAAGGATGACATTTGTAAAAATAACGGAAGAACCTTCGCCTTACGGTGATTTGGAAAAGAAAACAACGCGCGAGCTGCTGGAGGAAATGCATGTGGAAAACGGGAAAGTAATCGCCGCTGTGCAGCGCGTCCTTCCGCAGATAGAGGAACTGGTAGACCGGATTGTTCCCCGGATGCGGCAGGGCGGGCGCCTGTTCTATCTGGGCGCGGGCACGAGCGGCCGGCTGGGCGTGCTGGACGCCTCCGAGATTCCGCCCACTTTCGGCATGTCGCCCACATGCGTCGTCGGACTGATTGCCGGAGGCGACGCTGCACTCCGCGCGTCGGTCGAACATGCGGAAGACGACGCCGAACAGGGCTGGAAAGACCTGCTGCAACACCGGATCAACCTCCTCGACACCCTCGTAGGCATTGCCGCTTCGGGTACAACACCCTATGTCACGGGAGCTTTGCGGGCAGCACGGGCGCACGGCATCCTTACGGCCGTCATCACCGGCAATCCCGGTTCGCCGGCGGCTGATCTGGCTGACATTCCGCTTGAAGTGATTGTCGGGCCGGAATACCTAACCGGCAGTTCACGCATGAAATCGGGTACGGGGCAAAAACTGATTCTCAACATGATTTCCACCGCGGTCATGATTAAACTGGGGCGCGTGAAGGGAAACAGGATGGTGCACATGCGGCTGTCCAACCGGAAACTCGTTGACCGGGGAGTCCGCATGCTTGTTGAAGCGCTGGATATTTCCCACGAACAGGCCCGCAGTCTGTTATCCCTACACGGTTCCGTCCGTCAGGCGATGGAACGGTTCAAAGAGAATGACGAAATGAAGAAGCGGGATGTATAACGGCAGACAGGCTGATTGCCGGAACCCGGAAAGTCAGAATCCGATCCGGGTTGCGACTATGGCAGTTTTCAATTCCAAAATAAACAGTATAACATTATGCCAACAACAAGAAGTAAATACACAACTGCATGAAAGCAATAAAAAATAACAGTACTGAAACGATTTGGGTGTATTGTAAAAATAACAGTACAAGCATCGCCGTGCCGCAAGGCTCATCGTTAATTGAGATTTATGATCTGGCGGGATCGCCTCTTCGCTACCCTCCGATGAGCGCCCGCGTCAATCAGCGCGTGGAAGGACTGGACCATCGCTGCTGGAGTTCAAAAGATATTGAATTTGTAGATTATACGCATCCTGCCGGTTATCGTACCTATATCCGTTCACTGTGTTACATCCTGACGAAAGCCGTTGATGATCTCTTTCCGGGAGCAGCGATTAATCTGGAACATGCCATTTCCAAAGGATATTATTGCACGTTTGAAGACGGCAGACAACTTTCACGGGCGAATGTTGAGCAGATCAGGCGGCGCATGGAAGAGACTGTCAGTGCCGACAGGCCTTTCCGTCTGCAACACGTCCGCACGTCCGACGCCATCGAACTGTTTCGCAGGCGCGGGATGGACGACAAGGCCTTGCTTGTCGAGACGGTCGGGATGACTTATACCTCCTGTTATGAGATGGATGGATACATTAACTACTTTTACGGCTGCCTGCTTCCTTCCTCCGGCTACATCCATTTGTTTGACTTGATTCCCTATGAAGACGGGATGTTGTTGCGGGCGCCGCAACAGGACGACCCGACACGACTGCCGACAATGTTTTTCCAGCAAAAAATGTTTCAGGCTTTCAAGGAATATTTGGTTTTTCAGCGTACATTAAACGTAAATTATGCGGGCGATCTGAACCGTGCAGTTGAAAACGGCGTTGCGCGGGAGATCGTCATGGTATCGGAAGCCATGCAGGAAAAACAGATTGCCCACATCGCCGAAGAAATTGCCCGGCGTTACCGGGACGGTGTGCGTGTGATTTTGATTGCCGGACCTTCCTCTTCCGGTAAAACCACTTTTTGCCGCCGTCTGGAAATACAGTTGCTTACCAACCTGCTACATCCTGTCGGCATTTCGCTGGACGATTATTACCTCAATCGTGAAGACACGCCCAGAGACGAAACCGGCGCCTATGATTTCGAATCGCTCTACGCCATTGACTTGCCTTATTTTGAAAGTGATCTGCAAAAACTGATCAACGGCGAGGAAGTTGATATACCCTCTTTTGATTTTGAAACGGGAAAACGTGTCTATCGAGGTGAAAAATTGCAGATGAAAGCCAGTTCCGTCCTGCTGCTGGAAGGCATTCACGGGCTGAATCCCGAACTCACGGCGAAGATACCGTCTCAGAACATTTTCCGAATATACGTCTCGGCGCTAACAACTATTTCCTTAGACAGGCACAACTGGATTCCTGCCTCCGACAACCGGCTGCTCCGACGCATAGTCCGCGATTACCGGTCGCGGGGTTATTTGGCCAGAGAAACAATTGCCATGTGGCCACGCATACGTGAAGGTGAAGAAAAATGGATTTTTCCCTATCAGGAAAATGCCGATGCCATGTTCAACAGCGCCATGATCTATGAACTGGCCGTGCTGCGCAAATTTGCCGAACCGATGCTGAGCGAAATCCGTGAGATGGACGACGAGAGCGCCGAAGCATACCGTTTGTTGCGTTTTCTGCGTTATTTCAGGTATATTCCGGTGGAAGAACTGCCCGCAACGTCATTGTTACGGGAATTTCTGGGAGGAGGGCACTTTATGGAGTAGGATTTTTCGGAACAGCAACGGGAAATACGGAAAAATCCCATCAGCTAAAATTGAAATATATGTATTCAAATCGAAGTATAGTTAAAAATAAGTTCATGAAACACATTATTTCGTCCTGAAAAGTGGGGGTTTTGTACAATAACTTTCCCTTTTATGATACTGTAATATTTTTTTCCACGAAAAGAGTTGGTCGTATGATAGAATATGTTCACCTTTGCAGTTAGTTATGCCGGAAGAATCTATTGGATTCTATTGAGATAAGGCATTCTCAGAACGGATTTCATCTATCTTTAACAAAAATGAATATGAAAAAGTGGATATTGCTATTTGGAATATGTTTGGTGAGCGTCAAAGCTACTTATGGACAAGACATTGCAGTAAAAAGCAACATTTTATATGACGCTACTACGACCATCAATCTGGGTGTGGAATTTGCTTTGAGCGACCGACTGACGCTTGATGTCAGCGGAAACCTGAATCCGTGGCTCTTTCCAAATACGCATGTGACGTACGAAGCAGACGGGACGCCACACAGAATAGATGGTAAGTTCAAACACTGGATGCTCCAGCCGGAACTCCGTTGGTGGACATGCGAAAAGTTCAACGGTCATTTTTTTGGTACACATCTGCATGCAGGTAGTTTTAATGTGGGAGGACTGGTTTTTCTGCCGGACAATATCGGCGTGACCTATGATGAACCCACACCCGATTGGAAACTTGGAACGGGGATTCGCTGGCAACGTTATGAAGGATGGCTGATGGGCGCAGGCGTATCCTACGGTTATCACTGGATACTGAGCGACCGGTTTAGTCTGGAATTTTCGCTGGGAGTGGGATATGCCTATCTGAAATATGATAAACATAACCCTTGTTGGAACTGTGATGCGGTCGAAGGGAGTAGCTTTATGCATTATTTCGGGCCT
>JAISMO010000053.1 GCA_031276675.1 Tannerella sp. | reverse complement strand
GTTTTGTGCCTTTGGCAGTATAACGGAGAAAGAACCGGCGGAATCTTTTCCGTCGGTTTTTTTACCGGAATGAATTGCCTTTGCAATGAGACAGTAATCGAAAAAAAAGAAGCATCATGAAAAAATTGCCGTTAGGGATACAGACATTCGAAGATATACGCAGTAACGACTATCTGTATGTGGACAAAACGGAAGTCATCTGCAATATGGTATCGTCCGGAAAGGCATACTTCCTGTCGCGTCCGCGCCGGTTCGGGAAATCGTTACTGGTAAGCACGCTCGAATCACTCTTCACAGGTCGAAAGGAACTGTTCGAAGGATTATACATTTACGACAGGTGGGACTGGTCGCAACAGTATGAACAGCCTGTCTCTTTTCCCGATTTTGCCTTTTATCTCACATCGAACTCACGTTGTATTAACGTGAGTTCGACGTAAGAAAAAGACAAAATAGAACAGGGAAAAAGAGACAGGCTATTCGTGCCTTTATATACTGAAAACCAAACAAATGGAAGTCGACCATGTGGCTGCCCCCCCCGAAGCCAAATCTTCAGGGGGTCTGAAGCCATAACTTCAGGGGGTCTGAAGCCATAGCTTCAGGGGGTCTGAAACTATAGCTTCAGGGGGTCTGAAACTATAGCCTCAGGGTGGCTGAACCTGCAATGATGAGCGGGAATCGGGCTGAAGCCCGTGAGGAACCTTGTACTCCGCCACACTCAGGGTCGCGCAACGGGAGTTCGACGGACGGACTCAAAAACATCCGTCCGGTTGAACACACGCGCCGTCGCAGCCCGGTAAACTTCATCGCACATATGATTTCCGCACTCATGGCTTCCGGTTTCCTGCCTGAAAAGCCTTCGCCGAACATGAATATAGTGGATACGGGTGCTTTACGGAAGATCCCTCAGGTCGAACGCACGTTAATACAGGAGTTGCGGAGTACGATCGCAAACAGGGCGATTGTTGAGCATCGAAGATTCCTCGGGAACAAAACCTGATTAACAGCACATTTCCATTTATGGCCATGAGATCGCTCTCTCTCAAGTTTCTGCGGTACATGGGAGTTATCAGACTGTATTTCACCGACAATTCCTCATTCTTCATTCATGCAGCCGGCTCGCGGGATGAAAAGGGAAGCAGGTGGACGGAATGGAGAGAATAGCTTATCTTTGCCCGCGTAACGGGAAGGAACGTTACGGTTTCATGTAAACGGTTCACAGGATAAAAGAAAAAAAACCAGACAGAAAGGAGGGAATGAAATGATGCGGATAGACATACTGACGGTATTGCCCGAAATGATTGAGGGCTGCGTGAACTGCTCCATTCTCAGGCGTGCGCGGGAGAGGGGACTGGCAGAGATTCACCTGCATAACCTGCGCGACTATGCGAGCGGCAGGTGGCGGCGCGTGGACGACTATCCCTTCGGCGGCGAGGCTGGAATGGTGATGCGGATTGAGCCGGTTGATCGGGCGTTGACGGCACTCAGGGCCGAACGCGACTACGACGAAGTCATCTACACCTCGCCTGACGGGGAACGCTTCGACCAGCCGACAGCCAATCGCCTTTCCCTGCTGCGAAACCTGATCATTCTTTGCGGGCATTACAAAGGGATTGACTACCGTATCCGCGAACATCTGATCACGCGTGAAATATCCGTAGGCGACTATGTGCTCACGGGCGGTGAACTGGCGGCTGCCGTCATCGCCGATGCCGTGATACGCCTGATACCCGGCGCAATCGGCGACCAGCAGAGCGCCCTTTCCGATTCCTTCCAGGACGGATTGCTGGCGCCGCCGGTCTATACGCGACCGGCCGAATACAGAGGCTGGAAAGTGCCCGACATACTGCTCTCCGGACACGAACGCAACATACGGGAATGGCGGCTGCACCAGGCACAGGAACGTACCGAACAGTTGCGGCCCGATTTGCTCCAAGATCAGGACGGATGAACAGGTATTTCATGTATCTGGCATACAGCGGGACGCATTATTGCGGATGGCAGCGTCAACCGAACGCTCCAAGCGTGCAGCAGTGCATGGAAACGACGCTGGCAACCATCCTGCGGCAACCTGTGCCGCTGACGGCGGCCGGCCGGACGGATGCCGGCGTGCATGCCCGGTGCATGGTGGCGCATTTCGATCGCGAGGAACCGGTTGAGGATTTGCCGCTGCTCGCGGAAAAACTCAACCGTTTGCTGCCGAACGACATCGCCGTCAACCGCATGGTGCCGGTCAGACCGGATGCACATGCCCGTTTCAACGCCCTTTCACGCACGTATCAATACGTGATTTCCGACCGGAAAAACCCCTTCGAGCATGCTTGGGTCTGCCGCATGTCGCTGAAGGGAATGGATTTTGAGTTGATGAACGAAGCCTGCCTGGCACTGCCGGAAGCAAAGGATTTTACAAGTTTCAGCAAACTGCATACCGATGTCAGGACGAATCGCTGTCAGGTTACTCACGCCGCCTGGGAACAGGAAGGGGAACGGCAGGTATTTACGATTCGTGCCGACCGTTTCCTGCGAAACATGGTGCGCGCAATTGTCGGCACGCTTTTTGAAGTGGGACGGGGAAAGCGTACAGTAGCGGATTTTCGTCGCCTAATCGAGGAAGGCAACCGCTCCCTGGCAGGCTCTTCCGCCCCGGCAAAAGGCCTTGCACTGACGGAGGTTGTCTATCCCGACTATCTCTTTCTGTTATAAAAAAAACTTAAACAGCAAAGCTTTCGGGCTGTTTCCGGCGTTATCAGAAATGATTTTTTTATATTTGGGGCCGGAATGACAAACATTCCGAAAGATAACTGTAATATTGAGGTTTATGAAATATCTGTTCTTGTTTGTATTTTATGTTTCGGCGCTGCCGGTCGCTCTGAAGGCGCAGGACATGGCTTCACTTTTCATCAGCATGCCGGACGAATATATCCTGCAACTGGAAGAAGCCTGGCGAAAGGATTTAGTCGAACTGTATCGCGCGGGCAAACCGGCGACACTGGACAATACGATGAAGGGACATTCGACGCTGGTACAGTTGACGCCGGATTACCTGTTCCTGCAGTCCTCCGAACGGAGTGCAATAGAGATGAAGCTCCTGCCGCTGATCAACCTTACGAACATTATCTGCATTGTGACGACCGTGAGTGCACCGGTAGCCGACAGTCGCGTCGCGTTCTGCACAACGGACTGGAAACGCCTGGACGCCTCCGATATCTGGACGCCCGTGACGGCCGACCGCTTCATCAGAGACGATGCCGACCGGCAGAGCGAAGCCTTCCTGGATGCGCTTTCCCGGATGGATATGGATTTGATACGCTACCGTCTTCATGCCGAAAACGCCACCATGACGGCCGAATACATGACACCCGAATACCTGAGTCAAGAAGACCGCGATAAAGTGATTCCTTTTCTGAAAACCGAAACGCTCGTGTATCAGTGGAAAACCGGACGATATGAAACTCCCCGCTAAAAAAGATACTCTCATGCAGAAAACGTTTTTTATATTCATGCACTTGTGGTTGGCGCTCGCGCTGACCGCACAGCCGAAACGACCGCTATACGTCGTCTACATTGGAAACAGCATCACGGAAGGTGTACTGATTGATGCGCCGGAACGTAATGCCCCGCCTGCACAGGCGAGCCGCTATCTGTCCGAACAGAAAGACATTGATTTGCGCGGGTTTTCCAATCAGGGAGTCAGCGGACAAACTTCTGTCGATTTTCTACCCGCACAGCAAACCCGTTTTCCAAAAGTCCTCGCCGCCGCAGCGCCGTTTGCCGCAGACAAGGACGCGCTTTTGCTGTTTTCCGTGATGCTGGGCACCAACGACAGCGCCATCCGGGGACCGAACGGAGCGCCCGTTTCTCCCGTGCAGTATTTCACCAACCTGAAAACCATGCTGGACGAACTGTTTCGCTTATATCCCAAAGCGATATTTGTACTGCATCGTCCTGTCTGGTACAGTCCAAATACTTTTAACTCTTCCATGTATCTGAAAGCCGGGCTGGAGCGGTTGATCAGCTATACTCCCGAACTGGAAAAACTGGAGAAGACATACGCCGAACTTCGTCCCAATCAGGTTTTCATGGGCGATACTGCTGCATTCGACCATTTCAAAACACATTATGCAACGGATTTAATTCCGGAAGACGGAAATGCCGGTACTTTCTACTTGCATCCGAATGTAGCAGGCGCCCTCAGGTTGGGCGAATTTTGGGGCAAAGCCATTCACCGGGTACTTAACAAATTGCAGCAGTAAACGTTTCCGGTCAGTAGAATGTGAATTTTATCCGGTCATAATAAAGCGGTGCACCGAGATCATTGTCATTTTGATACGAACTTCCCTCTTCGAAGGGAACAATCAGTTTGACTTCGGCATTTTCGCCTACATATTCCAATGCGGATTGCACGCCCGGGCTTAAGAGAGTCCATACCCATGCATAATACGGATCCGAAGGCATGGCAGCCGCCTGGGATATGGCATTTGAAGCATAGCCATAGACAAATTCAATGGGTAAATTACTGTTGGGGAAGAGTGTAAACGAACCTGTATCCGGTGAAAAGATATACCGTCCGCTACAGCGCATCAAAATTGTTGTGGAGTAAAGTTTTGCCCGGTTTCCGTTTCCGGAATCAATCACATTCAGATAAACGTCGTTATCCAGCAAAACAAATTGTTTTTCACCGAACACACCGTCTGCCGGATATTTGGTTAATATCTCAAACCCTTCAGTAGCAATCAGGCGGTCAATCGCCTTTTTCTCATCTCGTTTCATTTCCGCATATGACCTCATTTTGTCATTGCACGAAGAAATGCAAACAGTGCTCAATATCGTTATCAAAAGGCATATTTTCGTTTTCATTGTTATCTTCTGTTATGAAATTTGAATACAAAGGTAATGAATATCCGTTACCCGATTTTTGGATATTCAATTTTTAACCAAAGCACGAGTACATAAAAAATAACCTCATGACAGAAGCATGAGGTTATTTTTCTACAGTTAAAATACAACTTTTATTCTGTCGGGGAAGCAGGGGTAGCCGTCGCTACATTCTTACTGCGTTCAACCGACTGCAATGCCAGGTAATGGGCACCGAATTTTCCGAGGTTGTCAAGTTCCGTCTCAAACTGATCCTGATGCACTTCTTCTTCCTCTACCAGTTGCTCAAACAGTTTCTTGGAAGCTGCATCCTGTGCCGTGCTGCATTCCAGCGCCCACTGATTGTAATCGTCAACCGTTGTCGTTTCCATTTCTACGGCCTTTTCCAGCATTTTTTCCGGGTCTGTCAATTTGGTCACCGAATGTGATGGAATCATTTCCACTTCTCCCTTCAGAAACAGAATACGCTCAGCCAACCGTTCCACGTGCATCATCTCCTGAATGGCCACACGCCGGAACAGTTCCGACAGCAATTCATATCCCATGTCATCGCACCGGAAGTGGAAATACATGTACTGGTGAACGGCTGACAATTCATCATTCACCGCACAATTCAACAGTTCAATACTCTTATCTCTTTTCATTCTTTTCTAATTATGTAGTGTTTATACTAAACAAACGAAAGTTCAATCTTATTTTCTTCGGCCATCCGTCGCATGTTCAGAATAGCATAACGCATCCGTCCCAATGCAGTATTAATACTTACCCCTGTAAGGTTGGCTATTTCCTTAAAACTCATGTCCTGATAATAACGCATCTCCAACACTTCACGCTGATTCTCAGGCAAATGACGTATCATTTTCTTGATATCGTCGAAAACTTGCTGCTGCACCAATTCATCTTCTATTGTCTTCTCGCACAAACGGCTGTCATTAAACAAATCTACATTCACCTCATCGTTCGATATGGAATTTTCATTCCGCTCCTGGCGAAAGTTATCAATAATCAGATTATGAGCAATACGCATAATCCATGCTTTGAACTTGCCGTTTTCCGTATAACGCCTTTGTTTGATAGTCATAATTACCTTTACAAAGGTCTCTTGAAAGATATCTTCCGTTAAATCCCGATCACGTACAATATAGTATATGTACGAATGAATACTTCCTTTGTGGCGATTCAACAAAATATCAAATGCAGAATTATTACCTTCCGCATATAATACGACCAATTCTTCATCGGTCATCGTCTTTAAATTTCTCATTACATCCTACATTTTTGGTTTCAGAGTAATGTTTGTTACAATAGGCACTCAGTTTTAAATTGTTTATACGTTAAAATATCGGTAACAAAGGAATAAAAAGTCCTGCAATCGTGCAAATTTCCCCGAAAAAAAATCCCCAAGTCGTATGTTTATTGTACAAAATGGGGATTTCTAAGGACAAAATCACATTTCCTGCCTGCGGCGGAACATTCAGAATTTGTATCCGAAAGTCAGGGCCATACGACTTGTATTGATTGACAGGTCGGACGGTTCGATTTTCAACTCGGCCGTACCGTTTTCCGCATAAATGTTGGAAAACGGATATAACGTTTCATTTTGAATCCGGAAAATGTATGCCAGGTCCATATAAAAATTTGGTGTGAAACGGTAACCCACCCCTGCCGTACAATAATTGGTGGCTTCTGCGACCGTAAAATGCGAAACCGTTCCTACCGGAAAGACTTCCTGTCCTCCATTCCTTAGCAACTCCTTCATTGGACTTGACTGCAGGATATAACCGGCACGCAAGGCAAACTGCGGTGTCAACTTCACCTCGGCGCCTAATTTTACCGTATGTCCCAAGCCGAAATCTTCACGGATATCCTTGTTGTCTCCATAAGCATAACCTTGTCTGTCTGTTAGATACATAGAACTGTAATTGGTCAGTTCATAATCAAGGCTTACCAATGCAAAGTTACCGATGAACCCTGCCATACTGAATATCCAGCGATCCGGCGTGCGCAAGCGGTATTCGGCATATTGACCCAATGGGGTTTTTGCCTCCATTTTAGGTTGAGAAATATAACTGGAAACATAGGTTTCACCTTTGGCATAGAAATAATCCGTCAGCGAATACCATTTCGGCGAATTGTATGCGATTCCTAGTCGAAGCGCATCAATTGGACGGACAATCACCCCCAGATTAACGGAATAAGCTACGCCTTCCGATTCAAGGTTATTGTCTATATAGCCGTAATCCTCTCCTGTAAATGTTTCATCGTGCCGCGAAGCCATGCGATAATCCAAACCCGTAATTCCCAGTGTAGCACCAAGGAATACCCGATCGGAAATATTGGTTGCCAGCGAAAAATTATATTCGATGATGCTGCTTCTTTCCGTCATGGTGAACGCGGTTCTTTGCGGCGCTCCCGAAAATGAACTGCGATAAACAGCGTTCTTCGGAACATCTTCCTTCGGGGTGATAAATCCCGATTCATACCCCAGAACAGACAGCCAACTTAAATTCGAATTGTAGTAGGGGCTATAGCTGTCATCCGAAAATAAGTCGTTCAGATAAATGCCTTCCCGGGTCGTACGCTGCGCGATAAAATCACCTATGGAAACACCCGGATTACCCGTTGACTTGAGATTCCGATTGAAATCTTTCACTTTATTGAACGCAATCCCCAGATTCCATCCTTTAATTCCCGATTCTTTTCCAGTTGGGAAATAAGTAATATAGGAAAAATTGTCCAAGTCCACCCAAGTTCGATTTTCGCTGTTTCTTGTACCTGTCCAGGTGGCATTTGTATGTGTATTGTTGAGGGTCATGGTTGTCTGGACTTCCGAACTGCGATACACACCTAATCCGGCAGGATTATGGGACATTGCAGACATGTCGCCGCCCAATGCGCCGAATGCGCCGCCCATGCTCATGGAACGGGCAGTGCCGTTCAAATCCAATTGAGAATAGCGATATGCGTCCATTTCCCCTTGCGCAAATAACATCCCGCTACTTAACAGTAACGTTCCGATATAAATTCCGGTTTTCTTCATATTCTTCTATTTTATCTATATTCTACACTAAATTTCAAAATTCGACTTCCATTCAAAGTTTAAGGTTTAAAGTTCAACTACTTACACTTTGAAACCTTAAACCTTATTCCTTTTATCTCTGTTTATCTGCGACCGCCGCCGCCGCCATAGCCTCCTCCGCCTCCGGACGAACGACCACTGCCGCCGCTACTAAATCCGCTGCTTGAACGGCCACTGCTACCGGATGAGTTGAAACTTGAGCGTGTGGTGCTGCTTTTTACCGATGGTACGGAGGATGAGCGCGATGTACCTGCGCTACTGCTACGCATGGTAGAGGTTCGTGCAGTACTGCTGTTATTAACGGTTCCCGAACTGCTGCGTGCTGTTGAAGAACTTCGACCGTTTACGTTTGACGAGCGTGACGAGGAACGGTTAATTGAACTGCTTCTCACATTCGCATTCGCAGACGACGAACGGGAAGTCGTCGCCGAATTTTTCAGTGATGAACTTCTGCCTGAACTGCGGTATTCGGTGTTTTCGCGAGTCTTTGCACGGGCAGAAGAGGTATTCCGTGTCGAGGCGGAACTGCGTCCGGAAACTGCCGACGAACGAAAACCGGCACTGCTGCGTCCGGATGTGTAATTGCTTGCGGACGAACGACCTCCCTGATTGCGGTAGTACGACCTCTCATGTCCGTAATAATAACCGCCGTGATGGTGGTGATGATGTCCGTAATAAACGTAATTACCCCAACCTCCGTAATACCACGGGGAGTACCAGCTATAATGCCAGGGCGAATACCAACTGTAATACCAGGGGTCGTACCAGCCGCCCCATCCCCAATAGGGATAGCGTCCGTAAGACCAATAAGGGCTATACCATGAACTGTAATACCAGGGATCATACCAGCCGTTACCCATCGTCACGTTCACACTCACATTCGTTTGTCCATTGGAATAATCTGTGTCGTATCCGTATGCGTAATAGCCCTCACTGAGATACAAGTCCACATTGTCTGCTCCGGCTATGGTGATTTTGCTGGGTGAATGATAACGGATGATTCGTTCCGAATATTCCGTATCCGAACGGCGTTCCGTTTTTTCGGATTCGTCATCGGCGTAAACTTCTATTTCTTCGGCCTCCTCTTCTTCCGGACCGGCATATCTGCGATTATATACGTCTATATCTACATCCATATTGGAGGAGTTCGCTGTTGCCTGCACCGTTTCTCTATCAACATTTTGCAGGGTCTCGGTTTTCTTTTTCCCTGCAACTTTTTCACTTTTTTTGCTTTTCCCGGAAGAGAAATACACATCGTCGAAGAACTCTTCCTGCGCCATTGTGCTCACTGCCACCAGTGCAAGCATGACCGTTAAGGAAGTTAATTTCATTGTTTTCATCTTTGTTTCTCCTTTATTTTAAATTAAATACATCAAATACACTATGTCTCTGTTTTGTGCTCATAAGACTCTTTTTTCCTTTTAAAGTTTAATTTCAGTCTTCATTTTTTCCACACAAATATACGGCATTCTCATAGAATCTTGTTCTGTTTACAGAATCTTTAACACCAACACTCATACGAGTTTGTTTTTTGAAATTCTGTTTCTTGAACAGGACGCATCATATCCTGAAAATGCTGCACGGGTAAATGTCCGGCGGTTCTCCGAATGTGGAAAATTGTTATGGCTTATGCGTATAATTTCGCATATTGAAAAGCGATACATTATTGCAGGATTCAAGTGAAACACAAAAACCCTTTTTGGCTGACAAAAATTTCCCTGCAAACAATAGACAATTGACAATTCCTTCGTATATTTGCACCGCTTGGGAGAATCACCCGATAATAAGGAAGATAGGTATCAATATTTATATATATAATGTGATTATGCAAACAATTGACAATTTTAATTTTGCCGGGAAAAAGGCATTTGTCAGAGTGGACTTCAACGTGCCGCTCGATGAGAATCTCAACGTTACGGACGACACACGGATACGCGCGGGAATTTCGACGCTAAAAAAAATCCTTTCCGATGGCGGGAGCGTGATCATCGCTTCGCATCTGGGACGTCCCAAGGGCGTGACCGAAAAGTATTCGCTGAAACATATCCTGCCAACTGTTTCCAAACTGCTGGGCGTCGATGTCGGGTTTGCCGGCGACTGTGTCGGCGAGGAAGCGAAAGAAAAGGCGGCTGCACTGAAACCGGGTGAAGCCCTGTTGCTCGAAAATCTGCGTTTCTATGCCGAAGAAGAGGGCAAACCGCGGGGACTGGCTGATGACGCTTCCGAAGAAGAAAAGAGCGCCGCTAAAAAAACCGTCAAGGAAAGCCAGAAAGCATTTACCGGGACACTGGCTTCTTATGCCGACGTTTACGTAAACGATGCTTTCGGTACCGCGCACCGCGCACACGCGTCAACTGCGCTGATTGCCGATTACTTTGATACCGATCACAAGATGTTCGGTTACTTGCTGGAGAGGGAAATAAACGCAGTGGGGAAAGTGCTGAGCGACATCAACCGTCCGTTTACGGCAATCATGGGCGGCTCGAAAGTGTCTTCCAAAATTGACATCATCCAAAACCTGCTCGACAAGGTGGACAACCTCATCATCACCGGCGGAATGACGTATACGTTTACCAAAGCGGCAGGCGGCAAAATCGGCCACTCGATTTGCGAAGAAGACAAACTGGAACTGGCTAACGAACTGGTACGCAAAGCGCAGGAAAAAGGAGTCAACCTCGTCCTGGCCGTTGATGCCAAAATTGCCGACAGTTTCAGCAACGACGCAAAAACCGACTGCGCCGACGTGGATAAAATACCCGACGGATGGGAAGGTCTGGACATTGGCCCGAAAACGGAAGCCATTTATGCCGAAGTGATCCAATCGTCGAAGACCATCCTCTGGAACGGTCCGACAGGCGTATTTGAATTTGAAAACTTTACACACGGTTCCCGTTCCGTAGGCGAAGCCATCGTCGAAGCCACGAAAAAAGGCGCATTCTCGCTCGTAGGCGGCGGTGATTCGGTAGCCTGCGTTAACAAGTTCGGACTGGCGGACGGCGTATCCTACGTATCAACCGGCGGCGGCGCCCTGCTCGAGGCCATTGAAGGTAAGACCCTGCCGGGAATTAAGGCTATACGCGGATTTTAATGAAATGACGGAAGAGAAATCCGGAACGGGAATCGTCCCTTCAGCCCGTTTCGGTATTTTCCGGGCAGACTCCGATCTGCCCTCTTTTTTGAGTTTTTGAAACAGTAAACTATATGGAACGAGTATTAGTTACCGGTGGCGCCGGTTTTATCGGATCGCATTTGTGCGAGCGACTGATTCACGAAGGATGTGACGTCATTTGTTTAGACAATTATTTTACAGGCAGCAAGGACAACATCCGCCATCTGCTGGGCAACGATCGCTTTGAACTGGTCAGGCACGACGTCACAACGCCTTACTACGCCGAAGTGGACAAAGTATACAACCTGGCCTGTCCCGCCTCTCCGGTACATTACCAGTACAACTCCATCAAAACCATCAAAACGTCCTTTTACGGCGCACTGAACATGCTGGGGCTGGCCAAGCGGGTAAAGGCTAAGATCCTGCAAGCCTCCACCAGCGAAGTCTATGGCGACCCCAACATCCATCCGCAAGTCGAATCTTACTGGGGACACGTCAACCCCATCGGGGCACGCTCCTGCTACGACGAAGGCAAACGGGCCGCCGAAACGCTTTTCATGGATTATTACCGCCAGCATAACCTGCGCATCAAAATCGTACGGATATTCAATACCTATGGGCCGCGCATGAATCCGAACGACGGACGCGTCGTTTCCAATTTCATCGTGCAGGCGTTGACCGGAAAGGATATCACAATTTACGGCGATGGAAGTCAAACCCGAAGTTTTCAGTACATTGACGACTTGATCGAAGGGTTGATACGAATGATGAAAACGGACGACCATTTTACCGGGCCGGTGAATATCGGTAATCCGGATGAGTTTTCCATGCTTCAGCTGGCTCACGAAGTCATCAGGCTGACCCGTTCCGGGTCTTCCATCATTTTCAGGCCGTTGCCCAGCGACGACCCGAGACAGCGGAAACCGGATATTTCCCTGGCCCTTGAAAAACTGGATGGCTGGCGACCGGCGGTCAAACTGGAGAACGGCCTGGTGAAAACCATCGCCTATTTCGACCGAATCCTGTAGAAAACCGGACAGCACATTGAAGGATTAAATTCTACGGCGTTGAATCTTCCCGACTTATTGACGGTTTATGCGGCGCATCCGCAGATACATGCCATTTCGTCCCTGCTGAACGAAGGCAAAAGCAGCAATCTCCTGCTAAAGGGACTGAACGGTTCGGGTGCGGCGATGACAGTAGCTTCGCTTTTCCGGAAACGGAGGGAGACATGCCTGTGTATTCTCAATGATCTTGAAGAAGCCGGCTATTTCTATAACGATCTCTCCCAACTCTCCGAAAAACAGGTATTTTTCTTCCCTTCCGCCTGGCGCCGGCACATCAAGTACGGCCAGATGGATCCGGCCAGTGAAATTCTGCGGACGGAGACGCTCGGTGCATTGCAGCATGTGCAGTCGGGAACCCTCATCGTCACCTGTCCCGACGCGCTGGCCGAGAAGGTGCTCTCGAAGGAAGAACTTCAGGCAAAGACGTTGAAGATCAGCGTCGGCGAAAAGATTGACGTCCCGTTTATTGCCGAGGTGTTTGACACGCTGGGATTCGAACAGACGGATTATGTTTATGAACCCGGCCAGTACGCCGTGCGCGGGAGCATCATTGATGTCTTCTCTTTCTCCAATGAATATCCGTACCGGATCGACTTTTTTGGAAACGAAGTGGAAACCATCCGCTCCTTCGATGTGGAAACGCAGTTGTCCAGGGAAAAACTCCGGTCGGTGGCCATCGTGTCCGAGATCGGCCGGAGTGGAGAAGCCCGGATGGCGCTGTTCGATTTGTTGCCGGAAGACACGTGCATCGTCGCGCAGGACCTTGCCTGGTGCGTGGAGCGGGTGGGCAGCCTGTGGAAAGAAGAACCCGTGCAGGGTCATGAAGCTCCGCCTTTCCCGTCGGCCGACGCCATGCGGAAGCTGCTCGTGACCGGGGAAGACTTTCTGCGTTCGGCGCAGTCGTTCCGCAGGATACAAACCGGAGGCACAGCCTGCGGTACGCCGGATGCAGTCATCACGTTCGAGACCGAGCCGCAGCCTCTTTACCGGAAGAATTTCGACCGGGTCAGCGATTCCTTCCGCCGCTATATAGCGGAAGGATACACGCTCTGTCTGCTCAGCGACAGCGACAGGCAGGCCGAACGTGTCCGTGCGATTTTTCAGGACCGGGGCGACCCGATCGTTTTCACGGCCGTCCACAAGACGCTGCACAGCGGTTTTGTCGACCATACGCTTAAGCTGTGCCTCTTCACCGACCATCAGATCTTCGACCGATACCACAAGTACAATCTGAAAAGCGACAAGGCACGCAGCGGCAAAATCATGCTGTCGCTCAAGGAACTGAACCGGTTTGCGCCGGGTGACTACGTCGTACACATTGACCACGGCGTCGGGCAGTTCGGCGGACTGGTACGCACCAAAGTGAACGGCAAGCTCCAGGAGGTCGTCAAACTGATTTATCAGAACAGCGACATCCTCTTCGTCAGCATCCATTCTCTGCACAAGCTCTCGAAATACAGGGGCAAAGACGGCGAACCGCCCGCGCTTCACCGGCTGGGCAGCGGCACATGGGAACGCCTGAAAAACCGTGCCAGAAAGAAAGTCAGAGACATTGCCCGCGACCTGATCCTCCTCTATGCCCGGCGACGGCGCGAGGAAGGATTCGCCTTCAGTCCGGACAGCTTCATGCAGGACGAACTGGAAGCCGGGTTCATCTATGAAGATACGCCCGACCAGATCAAGGCCCTGGCCGAAGTCAAGGCCGACATGGAAAGCAACCGGCCGATGGACCGGCTGATATGCGGCGACGTGGGCTTCGGCAAGACCGAAATAGCCATCCGGGCAGCCTTCAAGGCCGTTGCGGACAACAAGCAGGTCGCCATCCTGGTGCCCACCACCGTGCTTGCCTGTCAGCACTTCCGAACCTTCTCGGAACGCCTGAAAGATTTCCCCTGTACCATTGACTACATCAGCCGGGCACGCACGCCGCGCGACATTCAGCACATCCTGCTGCGGCTGCGCAGCGGCGAACTGAACATCCTGATAGGCACGCACCGCCTGGCAGGCAAGGACGTCGTTTTCAAAGACCTCGGACTGCTGATCATCGACGAGGAACAGAAGTTCGGCGTAGCGGTCAAGGAAAAACTGCGCCGCCTGAAGACGAATGTGGACACGCTGACCATGACCGCCACACCCATTCCGCGCACGCTCCAGTTCTCGCTCATGGGCGCACGCGACCTGAGCAACATCCATACACCCCCGCCCAACCGCTATCCGATTCAGACGGAAGTGCAGCGCTTTCACCCGGACATCATCCGTGAAGCCATTGAGTTTGAAATGAGTCGCAACGGACAGGTCTTCTTTGTCAACAACCGCATTCGCAACCTCCACGAGGTCGAGCAACTGATCCGGCGCGAAGTGCCCGACGCCCGCATCGCCGTCGGACACGGACAGATGGAACCCGACCGGCTGGAGAAAATCATCCTCGACTTCCTCAACTGCGAATACGACGTACTGCTCTCAACCGTCATCGTCGAAAACGGACTGGACATCCCGAACGCCAACACGATCATCATCAATGATGCGCATCACTTCGGCCTCTCGGAACTGCACCAGCTGCGCGGCCGCGTCGGACGCAGCAACCGCAGGGCCTTCTGCTACCTCCTGGCCCCCCCGCTCTCCACGCTGACGCCCGAATCGCGCCGCCGACTGCAGGCCATCGAAAATTTCGCCGGACTGGGCAGCGGCATCCACATCGCCATGCAGGACCTCGACATCCGCGGAGCCGGCAACATCCTCGGCGCCGAACAGAGCGGATTCATCACCGATATGGGCTACGAAACCTACCTGAAAATACTGGAAGAAGTGGTCGATGAACTGAAAACCGGCGAACTGGCCGAATTACTTACGCCGGAGCGCCACGCCGCACCCGACGGCGGCGAAGCCTGTGTGCGCGAGACTTTCGTCGAAAGCGACCTGGCCCTGATGTTTCCCCCGGCCTATATCCCGAACGACTCCGAACGCATCGGCATCTACCGCGAATTAAACGCCATCGGCGACGAAACCGAACTGACCGCTTTCGTCAGCCGCCTCAAAGACCGTTTCGGAACCCTTCCCGCCGAAGGAGAAGAACTGATTCGCGTCGTCCGGCTGCGCCGGCTGGCACGGAAACTGGGAATCGAAAAAATCGTCCTGAAGAAGGAAATGATGGCCATGAACCTGCCTTCCGATCCGGAAAGTCCCTATTACCAAAGCCATACCTTCGGTAAAATCATCGCTTACATCCAGCGCTATCCCCATACCTGCGACCTTCGCGAACAGGGAAACAAACGCAGCATCCTCATCAGACGCATCGCCAGCGTCGCCGCCGCCTGCCACTGCCTCGAAATCATGGACGGAATGGAATAGGCCGCCCATCCATCCCAATGTTTGCTATTAAAATATTCAGAATCAATAAGTTTGATTTTATATGCGATTCAATTCAACGGTTGTGGCCGGTTTTTCATTTTCGAAAATGGAAGATTCATTTTCGAAAATGGGAAATCCATTTTTGAAAATGGAAGACTCAACCGCGAAAATGGAAGACTCATTTTCGAAAATGGGAAACGCTTCTTCGAAAATGGGAAATCCATTTTTGAAAATGGAAAGTTCTTCTTCGAAAATGGGAAGTTCATTTTTGAAAATGAAAAAGGCATCTTCGAAAATGGAAAGTGTATTTTCGAGGAAGGAACATTCATTTTTGAAGATGAACAACCCGTTTGCGGGAATGAAATGTTTACGGTCATGACGGTTCGATTCTTTTTTTTTCGCACTCATAAAATCAATAAAGAAAATCGGATGCCGGATTCAGGCGGTTCCCCGACTGACGGGGAACCGCTTTCAATCCGGAACAGGTCCATTGCCTCAGTGCGAGATGA
>JAISMO010000025.1 GCA_031276675.1 Tannerella sp. | reverse complement strand
TTCCGTATCGCCGGCCTCCAGACACATTTTCCGGGTGATCACCATCCGGGAAAAACGAATTTCCTGTTCCCCTCCCAGTTCATACGCTCCCCGAAACCTGTTGCAGCCGCCATAGCCGGTAACGCTGTGCTCTCCGGACTCAAGCGTCAGATAAGGCGCGGCATCCGCGGATTTCATCCGGACAGACTCACCGGACAAGTCGGTCAGTTTCCAGCAAGTCCCGGTCAGCGGGACGGCATCCGCACCGTCGGCCGCCGTTGGCCGGGAAGTCCGGCAGGCCGTTGCGCCCGCCATTAAAACCGTCAGACTTAACAAAAACCATTTCTTTTTCATATCGCTTTCTGGTTATAAATACATCCAAAGGTAAACATAAAAAAATCAGTGACCGGAGATTAGTGATTAACGTGAACGAAACTGTATAAAACAACGGAAAGATGATTCTGTCGGCCATGAATGATTGCCGCCGTGGTAGCGGCTAACCGGCATGACAGAATCCCTTTCGAGCATTTTGGTTTCGGCAACATCTGTTTTTGTAGATTTGTCTGCGGAAAATGACTATCTTGCCGCCCGAAAAAGAAAAAATATTCATTTAAACAGATATACGATGGAAGAAATGAACAGACGTGATTTTATCCGGACAGGCGTATCCGGACTGGCTGGGCTTTCGGTTGTTGGAATGTGTACAATCGTTGAAAGATTACTTTTCATTACCTTCCTGACCGGCATTTTTTGCCTGCCCGCCCCGGCACAGGAAATCAAAATACATTCGCATAACGATTATAACCGCAACTCGCCTTTCTACCAAGCACATGCCTGCCGGGTGGCATCCGTCGAGGCCGATATTTTTGCGACGGACAAGGCGGAAGAACTTCTGGTTGCGCACGACAGGAAAGACCTGCCCGAAGCGCCGACGCTGGACAAGGCATATATCCTCCCTCTGGTACGCCTCTACCGGCAAAACGACGGCAGGGCATGGCCGCAGTCCGACCGCACGCTCGTCCTGCTGGTCGACCTGAAGACGCCGGCGCATCCGACACTCGACAGGCTTGCAGCCAAACTGCAAGCCCACCCCGGAGTCTTCGACCCGCAGGTCAATCCCCTTGCCGTACGGGTTGTCGTTTCGGGAAACGTGCCCGACGCAGCCACGTTTGCTTCCTGGCCGGCGTTTATCTTTTTCGACGGCTCGCGGACGGACTATACTCCCCAACAACTGGAAAGGATATATATGATAAGCCTCAACTTGCGCAATTACACGGAGTGGAACGGTGAAGGAAGCATGGTCGAGGATGAACTCCGCAAGGTGGTACGCATGATTGAGGCCGTACATGCGCTGGGCAAACCGATTCGCTTCTGGGGAACGCCCGACAGCCCGACGGCATGGGAAACGTTTTATTCCCTCGGCGTAGACTATATCAATACCGACCGACCGGAAGCGTGCACGACCTTTTTCCGCGACTTCCTCAAGGCTCATCCGCAGGACAGTTTGTCCGTGCCGCTTCCCGTGCGGTAACAGCCGCTTTACGAAAACAAACGTTACTGCGCAAGCGCCCTGAAACGGGCCAGCGCTTCCGCCCCCTCTCCGTATAAAATCAGCGTGTCGCCCTTCAGCACACAGGAAACCGTCCGGTTCAGCGCATCCATCAGCCGGTCTTCCGTATCGCCGGCCTCCAGACACATTTTCTGGGTGATCACCATCCGGGAAAAACGAATTTCCTGTTCCCCTCCCAGTTCATACGCTCCCCGAACCCTGTTGCAGCCGCCATAGCCGGAAACGCTATGCTCTCCGGACTCAAGCGTCAGATAAGGCGCGGCATCCGCGGATTTCATCTGGACAGACTCGCCGGACAAGTCGGTCAGTTTCCAGCAAGTCCCGGTCAGCGGGACGGCATCCGCACCGTCGGCCGCCGTTGGCCGGGAGGTCCGGCAGGCCGTTGCGCCCGCCATTAAAACTGTCAGACTTAACACAAACCATTTCTTTTTCATATCGCTTTCTGGTTATAAATACATTCAAAGGTAAACATAAAAAATCAGCGATCAGTGATTAGCGGTCAGTGATTAATCGGCTTTTAACCGGCAGAGAGGCGTATCCGAAAAACACAGTATATTTTTGTCCCCGTTGAAAAAGCGCTTTGAGGTCCCGAATAAAAAATGGAAGCGACGGAACCGACACCGCTCCGCAGGGATCGGACACTCTGCATCGAAGGGATCAGTTTCCTGCTGCCGGCCCGCGAGCCTTGCCGTGAAACAGAAGATCGCCGAATCCGACCAGTCCGTATTTCCGACAGTAATGGAAACGGTAGCCAAACACGACAGATTCCGCCACTACCAGCGTCAGGGCATAGAGGTAAACGGAATTGTTTTGTGTGACTATCATCAGCGTATAGCAAATCAGCAAAACGGCCGAAGACAGGATCACGCTCAGATTGAACGGGTGCTGATGTCCGAAGGAGACCAGCGCCGACGCACCCAGGAAAACGGAATATCCGGCCATGAAGACATACAGGCACAAGAT
Organism: Tannerella sp.; assembly: GCA_031276675.1. Lineage (GTDB taxonomy): Bacteria > Bacteroidota > Bacteroidia > Bacteroidales > Tannerellaceae > Tannerella. Next base: position 10,677 of record JAISMO010000025.1, on the reverse strand, counting down.
CCGCAAAAGGCTTCCGGCTCCGGGTGTTTGTCCGTGCGAGAGCAGGCCCGTCAGCCATCCGGACAGGCAAAACAGCAGCAGGGCAACGGCGGAGGTGATCAGGGTGGTGAGGCCCAGACTGCGCCGGAGCATGTCCCTGTTCCGGGATTTGGACAGGTTGGGGTAGAGCGCCTGATTGAACATTTGCATGGGAGTGATGCCGCCGTTACAGATTTTCTGGGCGACGTCAAAGGCCGCCACATCACCCGGCGACAGGTAGAATCCGCACATGATCTTTGCCATGTAGGCGTTGATGACCAGCGAGGCCCGCGAAAGGAAGAAGGGCACGCTTTCCCTGAATTTCCGGCCAATCAGGGAAAGGGGGGGGAGGTGAAGGCGTATCCGGTCTCTGACGAACAGGAAATAACCGGATATCAGCGCCGAGAGGATCATTCCTCCCGACTGGAGCAGCGGAATATACAGGTAATCGCCGGCCGAACGAATCACCGCGAACAGGCTTGCCGTATAAAATGCCACGGAAAAGAAACGGATGAAGGTCAGTGTTTTCATGTTTTCCTTTCCCTGATAGTACCAGGCCGGCAGCAGCACGTCCGCCACACAGGACAGGAAGGCGAAATAGAACAGGAGGGCCTCCCGGCTGAACCGGGGTATGGCCCGGACCAGGGCTGCCAGGGCAAGGAAGGAAAAGAGACATAATCCGGTCTTGATAATCAGGACGGCCGAGACGAGCGCGTCCAGTCCGGGCTTGTCGTTGCGAAGCCGTGCCACGTCTCTGACGGCGGACACATCCAGTCCGAAATTGACGATCAGCGAGAAACAGGCGACGATAGCCTGCGCAAAGACCACATTTCCGTAGCTGTCTTCTCCTACCGTATGAAACAGATAGGGCAGGGCGATGAACGGCATGATCACCCGCAACGCCTCGAAGACGGTGAGCCAGGCTGCGTTTTTGACGACCGGCGCAAATTTTCCGAATACGGACGATCGGTTTTTCATACACATGCCGCCTCTACCCTGTGCTGCGCGTTACTTCGTCCGCAGATACTCTTCCTTAAGCGCCACGCAGATATTTTTGGCAAACAGGTATCCGAGCGGTAAAACCAGCGTGAACAGGAGTATGCCGACGGCGGCATACAGCTTTCGCGGGCCAACGGGCTTCTTCAGGACAAAGGCCGGGTCGATAATCCGCACATGCTCGTAGTCCTGCCCGTGCGAGAGTGCGATTTCTTCCCTTTTCTGCAGCAGCAGCAGGTAGATGCCCTGCAAAATCTCCTGCTGGCGCTTAAAGCCTACGTATTCATGTTCCAGTGCCGGAACGGTTTTCATTTTGTCGAGCAGTTTCTTCTCCTTCGCCCGTAGATCGACCAGCGTCATCTCGCAGCTTCGGTTTGCATGCTCGATGGCCAGATACACGCTGTTCCGCAATTTGTCTACCTGTGCGCTCATGCTTTTGAAAGCCGGGTTGTTTTCGTTGGAACTTTTCAGCAGGCGGTCGCGTTCCACGATGGCCTGGTTATAGGAGGTCACGACGCCGCCGTTGCCGCCGCTCTTTTCGCCTTCCACGCTGCCGGCTATCAGGGAGGGTACGACTTCGTACCTGTTGGCCGGGTCCTTCACATAGTCGTCCATCATGCGGATGAGGTACGACTGCGTTTCCATTTCCACGATTTTAATCTGCAACTCCTTCATCTGTTCCGTATAAAACACCACGTCCGCTTCCAGCAGCGTCATTTCGTGCTGCGTCTTGTATGCTTTCAGCGCCGCTTCCACGTCTCGCAGTTCCGAGAGTACCGAGTCAATACGCTGTTCCACAAAGGCGGTCATGGGCCTGTCTTTGGATTGCTTGAAGGTTTTTGCGTTTTCGTTGAATTTCCCGATCAGGGTATTCAGCATGGCTTTGCCGCGTGCTTTCACATGGTCGCTACAGCCCATCTCAATGACATTGGATGATTTCGAGAGGTCTTCAATCAGGAAGTTTTCAGCAAATTTTTCGGCTACCCAGCTTACCGGAATGCACTTGATATTCAATTTGAAATTCCGGTCGATCGAAGCGCCGTTGTCAAAATCCAGCGTAAAGGTCACCCCGTCGGCCCTGATCTGCGCCGGCAGCGTGGTAAAGGTGAACCGTTCTTTCCAGCCGCTGACTTTGTTTTGGGCCTTTACCGTTACTTTTCCGCCGGAAACCGAAACCGCAAACCGGTATTCACTGTCCAGCGCGGTCAGGGAAGCGGTATCCGAAGAGAGTTTCAGCGGCGCGTCCCGATACATTTTATACAAGGAATACGGTCGGGTATATTCCACATTCAGTCCGAGTTCAAGAATCATATCGGAAAACAGCCGGTTGGAGGAGAGGATGGCAATTTCGTCTTCAATGTTTACGCCGACGCCGCTGCCTCCGATACCGAACGAGCGCATCAGTCCGGCCGCTTCGCCCATTCCCAGTCCCGATACGCTGACGTCCTTGTCTTCCTGTATCTGGATGCGCGCCATGAAATCGAACGTTCGCGGATAAAATACCAGGTATAAAACGGCCGGAATGAGCGAAAAGAGAAAAGCCATCAGGAAGAGCTTCCACTCGTGCATGTAACGCACGATGACGGTTTTCAGCCCCAGCGATTCCGAGTCTTTGTTTTCCATTATTTCATTTTCCATAAGTGGGGTGTTATTTTTTTGCCTGACTGGTGATTGCCAGAATGATGGTTGAGATGACGTTGACACCGGTCATAATCGTCGAGACGATCGTCAGCGTATACTGCTGCGCCGAACTGTAATTGGCGTTTCTGATTTTGGCCCTGTTCGGCTCCACGTAGACCATGTCGTTTTGTTTCAGATAATAAAAAGGCGAGGACATGATGTTCGGGTCGGTAATGTCAAGGCGTACATGTTCCTTTTGGCCCTCGTTGTCGCGAATCAGCAGGATGTTTTTGCGATTGGCATTGATCGTCAGGTCGCCAGCCATGGCAATCAGGTCCAGAATCGAAATGCGGCTGTTCGGGATGGTATACATGTTGGTTCGCACCACTTCGCCGAAAATACCCACCTTGAAGTTCACGATCTGCACGTTGACCAGCGCGTCCGGCGCGTATTTCACAATCATATCCTGCAATTTCCGGTTGGCTTCATGCACCGTCAAACCCGCCAGGTGAACCTGTCCCAGCACGGGGAAATTGATGTTGCCTTCCCGGTCAACCAGATAAGAATAAAGATTCTGCACGCCCATGTTCATATCCTTTTCGCCCTGCGGATAATACCCGTATGCCGGGGGATTAAACGGCGCAACCACACTCGGATCCCACGACGAGACGTTGATGGTCAGCATGTCGTCGGCGCAAATCGCCGTATGGTAGGTTTGCTTCGCTGCTTCCCACTGTTGCCGCGAAAGGTCGTCGATCCCCTGAAAATAAGTTACGTCTTTGGGCACCCTGCACGAGCCTGACAGCAAAATAACACACAGCATCAATCCAGCTTTACTTTTCATACAATTTTTAATCTCTTCAGTCAATAAAATAAGGTAATCATGCGGGCTGCCATGAAGCCCCTGTCAAAATAACATCTAAGTAACGAAAGAACGAAAGAGTTATTGTAACAAATCAAATTTAGCGGTTGGTGATTAAGGGTGCGAAGCGCGGCAGACAGGCGCCGTTTCGCGCCATTAATCACTAATCACTAACCGCTAACCGCTGTTATCCGTTTATTTCCGTTCGTTTTTTTTGAGTCGTTCCAACTGTTTTTCCAGCAGCTTGATTTCCTTTGCCTGATTGCGGATGGTGGTCAGCAGTGAATTGAGTTCTTCGTTACCGATGGATTCCGGAAACTGCGCCTCCACCCTCAGCATGAAATCGGACAGCACGTTCATGTAATTGTTAAACGCGTCGTAGGGACTGTCGTAGGGGCTGAACAGATTGTAATGCTTTGTGTTCATGTAATAGAAATGGTCGCTGCTTTGCAGGTAGATCCAGTCCTGTCCGATGCGCCGGTCTTCGCACAGGCGTACCCGTCCGCTGATGCGGCAGATTTGCCGGAAGGCTTCCTGCTGAAGCGCGTTGCCCAGCCACGAACTGCAGTCCTTTTCCTCGTCCACCCACGACATCGGGTAGGGAACGGAAACGGTATCCGCCGCCCCGTTCGTGCGGAAAATTTCCGAAGGCAGGGAGAAGGAGATGCCGTTTTCTTCGGCAAAACGGGGCATCGCCCTGAAAAATTCGAAGATGCCGGTTTCGGCCGTGTGCATCGCACCCAGCACCTCATAGTTCATGAAAAGGTTGAACAACTGTTCCGTTTCGGGCGTTGAGGCAATCCGGGCGATGTATTTGTCGGCCGTCAGGGGATATTCGTTCCATGAACGGTCGCTGAAACGAGCCGAGAGGTCTTCGCTGAACCGGTCGTTTTTCAGCAGCAGTTTCAACTGGGGGCGTACCGCCGAGGCATAAACGCGGTTCGGGCTTTTCCATCCCAGGACATGCCTGGCGCCTTCCGTCAACATGCCCCTGAAACCGGATTCGTAGACCGGTTCGGCGATGTCGTCCGAATAGATCAGTTCCGTGTTCCGGAACACTTTGGGGCGGACGCCGAAGAGCGAGTAAATCTCGTCTCTGTGTTTTTTTATCTGCGCCCTGAATTCCTCCGCGTCGCCCAGCGAGGCAAGCGAATGGGCATACGTCTCGGCCAGAAATTCCACATTTTCCGACCGGGCCAGTTCCCTGAAACTGTCAAGCAGTTCGGGCGAATAGATTTCCATCTGCTCCAGCGCGGTGCCGGAGATGGAAAAGGCAACCCTGAACTTCCCCCCGCTTCCGGCAATCAAGTCCGCGATGAGCCGGTTGGCCGGCAGGTAGCATTTCTCCGCAATCCGGTGAAATATTTCCTCGTTCCGGAAATCGTCGTAATAATAATGACTGTTGCCGATGTCGAAAAAACGGTACCTGCGCAGGCGAAACGGCTGGTGTATCTGAAAGTAAAGGCAAATTGTCTTCATGCGTCATACAGTTTTTTTATCCGTATAAAATGCTGTTGTAAACGCCGCGCAGTTTCTGCGCGGCTTGTTCCCATCCGATGCCGTTCACTTCGCGCAGCCCTTCCTCTTTCAGGAATCTGTGATAGGCGGGATAGGCAATCAGGCCGTAGATGGCGTCGGCCAGGGCGTCGATGTCCCAGTAGTCCACCTTCACGGCATGGCGGAGGATTTCCGCGCAGCCCGACTGTTTGGAGATGACGGATGGCACGCCGCACTGCATCGCCTCCAGCGGGGAAATGCCGAACGGTTCCGAAACGGACGGCATCACATATACGTCGCTGGCCTTGAAGATTTCGTAGACCTGTCTGCCCTTCATGAAGCCCGTGAAATGGAAGCGGTCGGAAATGTTCCGCCGGGCCACCAGGCGAATCATCCGGTCCATCATGTCGCCGCTGCCGGCCATGACAAACCGTACCCCGTCGACCTTCTGCAACACCCGGGCAGCCGCTTCCACAAAGTATTCCGGCCCCTTCTGCATGGTGATTCGACCCAGGAATGTCACGATCCGGTCGCGCACGCCCCGCCTGTCCGGGATTGACAGGATTTCCTTGCTTAGCGGTTCGACCGCGTTGTGCACCGTCGTCACCTTCGAGGCGTTCTGGCAGTACTTTTCAATCACCGTCCGGCGCGTCCGGTCGCTGACCGTAATGATATGGTCGGCATGGTCCATACCGTTTTTCTCGATATGATAGACCTCCGGGTTTACGCTGCCGCGGCTGCGGTCGTAATCCGTCGCGTGCACGTGAACGACGAGCGGCTTCCCGCTGATCATTTTCGTATGGATACCTGCCGGATACGTCAGCCAGTCATGGGCATGAATGATGTCATACCGTTCCGTGCGCGCGACGACGCCGGCCACGATGGAATAGTTGTTGATTTCCTCCATCAGGTTGTCCGGATAGCAGCCGGAAAACTCGATACAGCCCAGTTCGTCGACCTGCCGGCCACTGAAATCCGCATAGATATGGTCACGCAGTTCGTAGTACTTTTCGACCGTCATGCACTCCGGCAGGCGACCGGCCACGAAACCGCGGTCCACCTCCCGCCATACGACCGGCGTGCAGCACAGGCCGATAATCTTCAGGAAGCTGTGATCTTCGTCTCCACGCGGTTTGGGCATGACAAACGTGATGTCCATGTCCTGCTGCATCGACAGGCCCCTGATCAGTCCGAAACTGGCCGTACCCAGTCCGCCGAGGATATGCGGCGGAAATTCCCATCCGTACATCAGCGCCTTCATCGTTCCTTCAAGCTTTTAACGGTTCGGCCCCGTGCGATTTCAGCCGGTCCATCACATACAGTACGGCCGCGATGCTCATGGAGAAGGAAAACGCTCCGCGGGCGGCAAAGGGCGGATTCCCGTCATGGATTTCGGAGAGGGTGCCGATGCAGTGCATTGAAATTTCCTCTTCCAGGTTGATCATCATCCGTTCGGAAAGGGAGACGCCGCTTTGACCGAACAGGCTCAGGTAGGCCGTCAGATACGGACCCGTCAGCCAGGGCCAGACCGCCCCCTGATGGCAGGCCGGATCGCATTCGCAGTGCGGGCCGGAACAGCAGGGGCGGTAGCCTTCGCTTTTGGGACTGAGCGAGCGCAGGCCTTTGGGCGTAAGCAGTTCCCTGGTGACGGTGTCCAGCGCCGCCCGTTTCTGTGCACGGGTCAGGGGCGAATGGTCGCAGGCCAGCGCAATCACCATGTTCGGGCGCACACTCCAGTCCGGGTTCGGCCCGTCGACGTAATCGAACAGGTAACCGTATTTGTTTACGAACGTGGCTGGGAACGAGTCCTCCAGTGCGCGGACGATCCGGTCGACGGTCGCCGTCACGGGCGCATGATGCTTCATTTCCCCGTAAAACCGCAGGGCATTATACCAGAGAGCGTTGAACTCGACGATGTAGCCCGAACGCGGAATGACCGGCCGACCGTCCACCGTTGAATTCATCCACGTGACCGGTTTCCGGCGTCCGTCGGAATACACCAGTCCGCTGTCCGTCCATTTCAGGTTGGGATGCTGCTGTGCAACGAGATATTCGACGATTTCCTCCACCAGTGCGCCGTATCGCTCTCCGGTCTCCTCCGGGCCGGCCTTCTGCCGGTACTGCTGTATGCACCAGACGGCCCACAGCAGCACGTCCGGATCGTCGATTTCACGGATGACCGGGTCCGTCCTGCCGCACCGCATAAACGCCTGGAGGGCCGGAATGGCCGTCTGCATCAGCCGCTCGAAAAGGCCCTTTTCATCCGTACACAGCCACGCGCCCGGCATGGCGATAAACAGGTCGCGCGCCCGCACCCTGAACTGCGGGTAACCGGCCAGCATGTAAAGGTCGTCTCCCTTCGGGCTGTAGAGCATCTGCCTGACCGAGTTTTTCAGGCAGTTGTAGAAGCTCGATCGCGGCGTCCGTTCGCTGACTTCGTCCTCAAAGAAGCCGGGCAGTTCGGACAGCCGTTTGCACGGGATGTCGCCGGCGCAGAAGACCACGGATTCGCCCTTCCGGACAGGCAGTTCAAAATAGCCCGGCACAAACAGGTCTTCTCTACAGGGACAGCCCTGCTCCTGTTCCCCGGGATATTCGATGTTGTGATACCAGTAGGGTTCGCTGATAAATCCGGGCGGCTTGCTGAACTGCATGTGCAGTTCGGGATAGCCCGGATACATGCAGACCCGGATGCCGTTTGGGATTTCCGTGTACGACCGGCTGGCCTTCCCGTTGACACGGGTCAGTTCCTGCACGCTGCGGAATGCGAGGAACGGGTGGAAACGGAGCGTCGTTTCCGAATGGGCCTCCAGCAGTGTATACCTGATCAGTATCCGATTGTCCGCATGTGAAAAAATCTTTTCCTTGGACAGCACCACGCCGCCCACGCGGTAGAGGGTGCGCGGAACGGTTTCCACCGTATATTCGCGGATATACTTGTGCCCGTTGGGGCTGAACGTGCCGCCTGCGTACCGGTGAAGTCCCAGACTGAATCCGGCTCCGTGCTGGATCACCGTTTCGTCCAGCGAAGAGAGCAGGACATGACGGTCGCCGTCCAGCTGCGGAACCGGCAGGACTAACAGGCCATGATACCTGCGCGTGTTGCAGTCCACGACGGTGGTGCAGTGGTAGGCCCCCCTGCGGTTCGTGCGAAGCACCTCGCGAGTCAGGGACTCCTCCAGATTAATTAACAGGTTCCTGTCAAATTTGAGGTAACTCATTTTGTCGTTTTTTTTTATCATTCTTCAAGGCCTTCCTGATATTCAACAGTCAAATGTACAAACAAGTTCCCAAACAGAAAAATATTTGTATTCTTTCCCTGCTCCCCGGCAATACAGGCCGGGGACGATGCACATTCTTATACTTCGGCGACATGCACAAAACCATGCCGCGCGAAGTATAAAAACGGATGTCACAAACACTCACGGGTCATTCTGTCTTAAAAGCGAGACAGCCCCTGTTTCCGATTTCAGGATTGCCTGTCAGTAGACGGCCAGTTTCAGGGTGCGGAACTCGCCGGCCCGGATGATGCGCACCAGGTAGATACCGGCCGGCAGCCGGCCGACTGCTATCTTTTCGTGCGACGCCGAGGCCTGGAATGTGAGATGGCTGCGACCGCTCATATCACAGACATGAATGGTTTCGCCGCCTTTCAAACCGCTGAGCGTGACATGCCCGTTCGCCGGATTCGGATACAGCTGCAACGAGGCAAATTCCACCGCTCCGCCGCCAGACGTACTCCGGATCATAAAATCCGCCCATGTGTTTATCTGCCGGTAAATCATTTCCGTGCCTTCCGGTACCTCCAGCGTCACGTCCGACGTCCTTACGCTGTCAAAGAGGGCAAAACCGTAGTTCACAACAAACGGATTCGGCCACGATACGGTAATGGACTTCAGGCCGGTACAGTGGGCAAAGGCGCGGTCTTCCATATTGTATACCGAACCGGGTATGATCACGGAGGCCAAACTGTCGCAGTATTCAAAGGCATGTTCCGCGATGCGTCCCACGGAGTCGGGTATTCTGTAGGAGGTTCCCGGTTTTTTTGCGGGACAGTACAGCAATTCTGTTTTTTTCCTGTCAAACAGAACACCTTCGGCAGCGCTGAAGAAGGGATTGCCGGCGTCGACGGCAAAAGCCGTCAAAGCGGTACAGTTGGTAAAGGCATGATTTCCGATGCTTTCTACCGAGGCGGGCAGGTTAACCAGCGTCAGGGCGGTGCAGCCGTCAAAAGCATAGAATCCGATACTTGCCACCGAAGCGGGCAGGGTGACGGCGCTTAAACTTTTACAGTACTGGAAGGCCCCTGTTCCGATTTCTTTTACCGAGGCGGGTATCGTGACGGCCGTCAGGGCGGAACAGCTGACGAATGCGTAGTTGCCGATAGTGATCACCGAAGCGGGTATGAGAACAGAAGTCAGGGAAGTACATTCTCTGAAGGTTCCGTTTTCGACACTTTTCAGCGAAGCGGAAAGGGTCGCCATCTTCAGGTTCCTGCACTGCCGGAACAGTCCTGCGCCGGTCTCTTTCACCGAATCGGGCATACTGAAGGAGGTCAGGCCGGTACAGTTTTCAAAGGCATAATCTCCGATGTGAACCACCGAAGCCGGCAGCACGATGGCGGTTAAGGCCTCCGCGCCGGAGAAGGCGCTTCGCTCGATGAGGGTCACCGAATCGGGCACCTTGTAGAACGTTTCCGTTTTCTTGACGGGATATTGCAACAGCACGGTTTTGTCCCCGTTGAACAATACCCCATCCTCCGAACGGAAGGAGACGTTTCCGGAATCTACGGTGAAAGCCCTCAGAGCGGTGCAGCCATAAAAGGCCAAGGTTCCGATGCGCTTCACGGATGCGGGCAGGGCGACGGTTTGCAAACTGCTACAGCCGAAAAAGGCGTGTGCGCCGATCCGCTGCAATGCACGGGGCACCCGAATGCGTTCCAGTTGATACGCATTGCGAAACAGGTCCGCCGCGAGGCTTTCCAGCGTGTCCGGAAGGGTCACGTCTTTCAGGGCGGGACATTCGGCAAATGCCTCCGGGCCGATCTCGGTAACGGAATCGGGTATGACCAGCGAAACGATTCCGCTCCTGTAAAAAGCCAAAGTCCCTATTCTTTTGACCGAAGCGGGAATGGTGACGGAGACGGCCTCCGTACAGTCCGCAAAGGCGCGATTTCCAATGGTTGTTATGCTGTCGGAAATAACGATTTTCCGTATATTTTCCCGGTATGTATACCAGGGAGCATGGCTGAGGTCGTCCTCCATCGGTCCCGTGCCGCTGACCGTCAGCGTGCCGTCGTCCGAAACAGTCCATTTTATTGCCGCCGAAGCGTTTATGGACAGAAGAAGTACTGCCGCACATGCCTGAATCAAATGTCTTGTAATCTTTTTCATCCTGCTTTATTGTTTTAATGTTACAGGATATAAACACTTTCAACCGTCCTTTTGTTCTGTCGAAAGCTGTTCACCGGCAAACGGGCGGCTCTCGCCGGGGTTTCTTTTTTTTGAGGCGCCGTCCGTTATCCCCATGCATACAGGCCCGGCAAACGCACCGGCAGCCGGCGAGCTTGTCCGCAGGCGAAATCATGCGATTCATAAAGATCCCTCCCCGCGTGAAGGCTTGCACGCTGATTGATTTTGCGCCCCTCAATCCAAATCAACCGAGGTTTGTGTGACACGCCTGTA
>JAISMO010000152.1 GCA_031276675.1 Tannerella sp. | reverse complement strand
AGCGGAAGTAGACAGTTAATGAGGTAATGAGGTAATCGGGAGCGTGCCGTCCCCGGGCTACGGAGGTTGTTTTGTAAGGGAAATGAGGTGAAAATGAGGTTTGTCTGTTTTTCATCGCTGAAGCAAACGGCCATAATAAGGAAATTGGGCTAAAGCCCGTGCAAGTCGCCGTTGCAGACCGTTCCGCACGGGCTTTAGCCCAATTCTACTTTATTGCCGTTGGTTTTAACCAACGGAGAGGTGCAAAAGCCTGTGCCGGCCTGACTGATTAAAATTTCAAACAGATTTTTCATCACATTGCATATTCATTGATTTACGCACAGGAATCATGTTTTCCGGCGCCTTTTTGCCAAACGGATCACACCCGGCGGGCGGAGGAGCGGGAGAGCAATCCCGTAAAAAGCCAAGGGGAATTACTTGGAATGCACGGGATATCTGGAGTTTTTGTGTAATTTTGCGGCGTAATCACGATTCAAAATCAACAGGATGAAACGGACAATAGCTGCGGTAATGATGTTATGGATGGCGCTGACGGCGATGCAGTCGGCGCCGGCCTTTCATTTTTGCGGGGGCGTGCTGGTTTCCGTCGGTCTGGCGGATGCGGAAAGCTGCTGCTGCGGAAAGGCGACGGGCGAAGACACGGAGTGTCCGGCGCGGGGCGACGGCATTGCTGAACCGCTTGGGTCGTGCTGTTCCGGTTTCGTGGTGAAACTTTCGACCGACGAGTTCCGGTCGGTTCCCGCCACCGAATGCGGAAAAGCGCCGCTGAGGGTGGCTCCGGTCGGGCTGTGGACCGCCGGGTGGTTTGGATGCGAGGTGCGAAACGGCATACCGCCGGTGCAGCACTTCGCTCCGCCGGGCGCGCCGGCTGCCGGTGGCGCCGACCTGCTTGCCCTGGTCTGCACGCTTCGCATTTGATTTGTTTCCCGCAGGCGGAAAGGGATTTTCTCTGCGGGCCTCCTCCTTACACGGCAGATTTAACGGACTTCCGACGCGACAGCGCGGGAAGAATCCGTCTGCACCAATCAGCGAGAAATAAAATCATAGCATTATCAAATCATAGCATCAAATTATGTGGAACAAAATCATAGCATATTGTTTGGAAAACAGGCCGGTCACGTTGCTGCTGTTCGGGGGGCTGGTACTGTGGGGGCTTTCGGTTGCGCCCTTCAGCCGGTATGGCGGAGTGCTGCCCGGCGACCCTGTCCCTGTGGACGCCATTCCGGATATCGGCGAGAATCAGCAGATCGTGGCGACGGAATGGATGGGACGTTCGCCCGGAGACATGCAGGAACAGGTTACTTATCCGCTTACCGCTTCGCTGCTCGGCATTCCCGGCGTGAAGACGGTCCGCGGTTCGTCCATGTTCGGCATGTCGTTCATCTACGTTATTTTCGAGGACGGAGTGGAGTTTTACTGGAGCCGTTCGCGGATACTGGAAAAACTCAATTCCCTGCCGGCAGGCCTGTTGCCCGAAGGCGTACAGCCTGTGCTGGGGCCTGACGCGACGGCGCTCGGACAGGTGTTCTGGTACACCCTCGAGGGGCGAAATCCCGAAACGGGCCAGCCTGCCGGCGGCTGGGACCCCGGCGAGCTGCGTACGGTTCAGGATTTTTACGTCAAACATGCGCTTTCGACAGCCGCCGGCGTGTCGGAAGTGGCATCGGTCGGCGGCTTTGTCAGGGAATATCAGGTGGACGTCAGTCCCGACGCGATGCGGGCATACAACGTGTCCGTGATGGAGGTGATGAATGCCGTGCGGGCAAGCAATCTCGACGTCGGCGCCCAGACGGTTGAAGTGAACAAGGTCGAATATGCGGTCAGGGGACTGGGCTATATCAAGAACCTGTCCGATCTGGAAGAAGCCGTTGTCACCGTGCGCGAAGGCGTTCCCGTAAGGGTGGGGGACGTGGCGTCGGTTCATTTCGGTCCGGCCACGCGGCGCGGCGGACTGGACAGGGAAGGCATGGAAGCCGTCGGCGGCGTGGTGGTGGCACGCTACGGCTCCAATCCGATGGAGGTAATTAATAAGGTAAAGGAAAAGGTCGGGGAAATGTCGGCGGGACTGCCGCAGAAAAGGCTGCCGGACGGCACGGTGTCGAAAGTGACGGTCGTGCCCTTCTATGACCGTTCGGGCCTGATACGCGAAACCGTCGGCACACTCGAAACGGCGCTCACGCACGAAATCCTGATTTGCATCATTGTGATCATCGTGCTGGTTTTCAACCTGCGGGCGTCGGCCATTATCGCAAGCCTGCTTCCGGTTGCCGTTCTTGCGACCTTCATCATCATGCGCTGTACGAAGGTGGATGCGAATATCGTTGCACTGTCGGGCATTGCCATTTCCATCGGCGTCATGGTTGATGTCGGGGTGGTGATCGTGGAAAACATACTCAGGCGGCTGGAGGCCTGCGGAACAAAACCTGCCGGCAAGGCGCTCGTCGATTTGATTTACACGAGCGTAAAGGAAGTCTCCGGCGCACTGACGACCGGCATCTTTACGACGGTAATCGGTTTCCTGCCCGTTTTCGTCCTGCAGGCGCAGGAAGGAAAACTGTTCAGGCCGCTGGCTTATACCAAAACATTTGCCATCATCTCGGCGTTTCTGCTCGGTATCACCCTGCTTCCGACGATTGCCTCCTGCGTGTTTTCCCTCCGCCTGCCCAACTCCCTGAAGGCGCTGAAAAGATTCAGACATGCAAAAAAGTGCCGGATGCTGCTTACGGTTCTCGTCCTGATCCTGGCCGTCCTGATCCTCACCTCCGAATGGCTTCCGGTCGGCACGGGCGCGGGTTTTTCGCTGAATCTCGCCTTCGTCCTTCTCTCCATTGGCGTGATTCTGGCTGTTTTGTGGGCGCTGGTCGTTTACTATGAACACATGCTGCGCTGGTGTCTCGCCAATCGCTGGAAATTCATGCTGATGCCGGCGCTCACACTGGTTTTCGGAGTGTGGATCTGGCAGGGCATGGGCCGGGAATTTATGCCGGCGCTCGACGAAGGATCGTTCCTGCTGATGCCCACCAGTATGCCGCATACCGGCATCGAACAGAATCTGCAACTGATTAAAGCCGTGGACAAACGCATCGGCGCCATCCCCGAAGTTGAAGTGAGCGTCGGCAAATGGGGACGTGTCAACTCGGCGCTCGACCCGGCGCCCGTGCAGATGTTTGAGAACACGATCAATTACCGCCCCGAATACATGCTGGATGAAGACGGCCACCGGATGCGCTTCAAAACCACTTCCAAAGGCGCATTCATGCTGCGAAACGGCACGACATACGATCCCGCCGGGGGTTTCCGGCCGATTCCCGCCGACAGCCTGATTCCCGACCGCCGGGGCGATTATTTCCGCCAGTGGCGACCGCAGATTAAAAACACGAACGACATCTGGCAGGAAATTGTCAACGTATCCCACTTGCCCGGACTTACCTCTTCGCCCAGACTGCAGCCCGTCGAGGCACGCCTGGTGATGCTCTCGACGGGGATGCGTGCGCCGATGGGAGTGAAAATAACAGGCCCCGACCTCGAAAGCATCGATCAGGCTGGCAAGGCCGTCGAAACTGTCCTGAAGGAGGCGCCGTCCATCCTGTCCTCCACGGTCTTTTACGACCGCGCCGTCGGAGCGCCCTATCTCGAAATCCGGCTGAACAGGCGGAACATGGCACGTTACGGGATGACCGTCGCCGGCCTGCAGGAAGTGATTGAGGCGGCTGTGGGCGGAATGACGCTGACCACGACCGTTGAAGGGCGCGAACGCTTCGCCGTCCGCCTGCGCTATCCCCGCGAACTGCGCGACAGCCCCGAGGCCCTCTCGAACATCCTGGTTCCGGCGGCCGACGGCGCCCGGATTCCGCTGGGCGAAGTGGCCGACATCGAATATGCCCGGGGCGCGCAGATGATTCAAAGCGAGAATACGTTCCTGACGGGCTATGTGATTTTCGACAAACAGGCGGGCAGGGCCGAAGTAGACGTCGTGCAGGAAACCGACCGGCTGCTGAAGGAGAAAATCCATACGGGCGAACTGTCTCTCCCCCCGGGAGTGTCCTTTAAATTTGCCGGCAACTACGAGCAGCAGCAGCGTGCCTCCAGACGCTTACTTGTCGTCATACCGCTTTGCCTGTTATCCATCCTGCTGGTGCTTTACTTTCAGTTCCGCACTGTAACGGCTTCACTGATCCATTTTTCGGGCGTCTTCGTCGCCTTCGCGGGCGGATTCATCCTGCTGTGGCTCTACGGCCAGCCGTGGTTCATGAATTTCCGGATCGGCGAAGAATGTGTGCGCGACCTGTTCCGGATGCACCCGATCAACCTGAGCATTGCGGTTTGGGTCGGATTCATTGCCCTGTTCGGCATCGCTACCGACGACGGCGTGCTGATGGGCACCTACATTCACGACCTGTTTCGGGAACGCAATCCCCAGACTCGGGAGGCCATCCGCGAAACCGTCGTGCAGGCCGGCCTGAAACGGGTCCGTCCCGCCGCAATGACTACCGCCACCACGCTTATTGCGCTTCTGCCCGTGCTGACCTCGACCGGCAAGGGCGCCGACATCATGGTGCCGATGGCCATTCCGGCCTTCGGCGGCATGATGCTTCAGTGCATGACCATGTTTATCGTGCCGGTATTGCAGTGCTGGTGGCGGGAAAGCGTCATTCAAAGGCGTAGCGGAAAAACCCCTGTGTCATGATGTTTACCCTATAAAAAAATTAAAACCAGACGATGATGAAACGATACAAGACAATACTCCTGTTCATCGCCGCCCTCCGGTGTTCGCTGTCCGTGGCCGTGGCCCGGCCCGATTCCCTGAATCACTACCTGGAGATGGCGGCGCGAAACAATCCGGGCCTCCAAGCCGATTTCACGGCTTATCAGGCGGCGTTGCAGCGGATACCGCAAACGGGTGTGCCGGAAAACCCGCAGCTGGAACTGGGTTTCTTTCTCCAGCCGATGGAGCTGGTCGAAGGGCGACAGGTGGCAGACATCAAGCTGATGCAGATGTTCCCGTGGTTTGGCACGCGGAAAGCCGCCCGCACGGAGGCGCAGCACATGGCGAAAATGGCTTACGAACAGTTTCGCGAAACGCGCGACGGGCTTTTTCTGGAGGTGTATACCCGGTGGTTCACGCTTGGCCGCCTCCGGCAGCAGTTAATAAACAATCAGGACAACAGGGCGCTGCTGTTACAGTTGGAAGAACTGGCGCTGCACCGGTTTGCCGCGCCGGCCCCGTCCGAAGGCGGTGAAGCGTCCGGCAGGCAGACAGAGACGCCCGGCGAAGCGCCCCGGCAGACGAACGCAGGCAGCGCGGGCATGGGCGGCATGAATATGGGGAGCGGTTTGCCGACAGCGGGCGGCAGCGGGCGGTCGACGGCAGCGGGCGGTGGCATGGACGGCATGGCAGGCAGTGGCGGCATGAACGCCACCCTGCCGGACATGTCCGATGTCCTGCGTATCCGGATGGAAATAGCCGGAATGGACTACACCGCGGAAAGCCTGCGGTCGGAAATACAGGCGGAAAAGGCGAAATTCAACGCCCTGCTGAACCGTCCGGCCGACAGCGACGTCCACCTGTCCGATTCGCTGCAGCAAATCCCGTTTCTTTTCGACCTGTCGCTGATACGTGCACAGATAAGCGAGCGGAATCCGATGCTGGGCATGTTGAACGAAGAGGAAGCGGCATACAGAGCCAAGGCCGAAATGGACCGGAAAATGAGTTATCCCATGCTCGGCGTCGGACTGCAATACATGCTTGTCCGCAAAAAAACGGTGAGCACGGAGATGGGCGCGATGGAAGAAACGGGCATGAACCGCATGAACGGCAAAGACATGCTGATGCCGATGGTGTCAATCAGCCTGCCCGTCTACCGGAAGAAGCACAGGGCGCAGCAGCGGGAGAACGCTCTCCTGCAGCAGGCCGTCCGCGAAAAGCGGCTCAACGCCCGAAACCTGCTCGAGGCCGAACTCCATCGCACCGGACATCTGCTGAACGACGCCGCGCGGCGGATCACACTCTACCGCCGGCAGACGGAACTGGCGCGGGCCGCCTGCAACCTGGCGCTGCGGAAATTCTCGTCGGGCAGGAGCGATCTCGCGGAGGTCATACAGTTACAGCGTCAACTGGCGGACTATGCGCTGAAAACCTCCGAAGCCGTGGCGGACTACAACATCATGGTTGCAACGGTTCAAAAACTAATGTCATCGAACGGAGAATAAATTTTACGGAACCGCTCCGGTTCCATGACGAAACATCTATCATTCACTATTCATTTACGTATGAAAACAAACAAAACATTCGGATACGTCCTTTACGGACTGATTTTTACCGCCGGTCTGCTGGCGGGAAGGCTACTGTTCGACGGCGCGAAGGAGCCTTCGGAACAGGCGGAACATGTGCATTCCACAGAGGAAGCGCAGGTATGGACCTGCGCCATGCATCCGCAAATCCGTCAGGACAGGCCGGGCAAATGCCCGCTCTGCGCCATGGATTTAATTCCTCTCAAGACTGCGGACACGCCGGGCGCCGCGCCTGACCCCGACGCCATCCGGCTGTCGGACGAAGCGGTTGCACTCGCCGGCATACAGACAAGCGTGGTTGGCCGCAGCCGACCGGTCAGGGAGATACACCTCTACGGCACGGTAAAGATTGACGAGCGACGGCTTCATTCGCTCGTCTCACACGTAAACGGACGCATCGAAACGCTGTCCGTATATAATGCGGGAGAGCACGTAAGGGAAGGGCAGGTCATCGCCACGATCTACTCGCCCGACCTGCTCAACGCGCAGCAGGAACTGCTCGAAGCCCTCAAGCTGGCCGCCTCGCAGCCCGCCCTGCCGAACGCAGCCCGCGAGAAACTCCGACGCTGGAAACTCACCGACGCCCAGATTGCCGAAATCGAACGGACAGGCAAGGCCTCATCCACCGTCGACCTGCTGGCAAACGCCGGCGGCGTGGTGACGGCCAAGCGTGTGGAACAGGGCGACTATGTCACTCAGGGCAGCGTGCTGTTCGATCTGGCCGACCTGTCGTCCGTATGGACCGTGTTCGACGCCTTCGAAGCGGATGTGCCCTGGCTGCACACGGGCGACCGGGTGGAATATACCCTTCAGGCCCTGCCGGGCAAAACCTTCAGGGGACACATCTCCTTTATCGATCCCGTGCTCGACCCCGCTACACGCACGGTCAGGGTGCGCGTGGAGACGCCCAATCCGCGCCTGGAACTGAAGCCGGAAATGTATGCCGACGCCCTTGTCAGGACTTCGCACGGGCGGCGGACGGAGGAGATCGTCGTACCGAAAACGGCGGTTTTATGGACGGGCAAACGTTCCGTCGTCTACGTGAAACAGCCGGAGACGGACGCACCCGTGTTTAAAATGCGGGAGGTGGAGCTGGGAACATCGCTGGGCGAGGAATACATCATACAGGCGGGACTTGACGAGGGCGAGGAAGTGGTGACACACGGCACATTTGCCGTAGATGCCAGCGCACAGCTGGAGGGGAAGCCGAGCATGATGAACGGCCCGGCGGCGCCGCAACCGGCCGCCGACCATGCGGCGATCAAGGTCGGCGGACGGTGCGAAATGTGCAGGGAGCGCATCGAAACCGCCGCCCGGAACATACACGGCGTGACGTCGGCGTCCTGGGACATGGAGACCGGAGAGTTGCATTTGCAGTACGACGGGCGGAAAACATCGGTCGATGCGGTTGCCCGGGCCGTTGCCGCCGCGGGACACGACACGGAATCATACAGGGCCGACACGACCGCATACGACGCCTTGCCGGCATGTTGCAAATATCGCCAACAGGCTTCCGTCGACTAACACCGGCGACAATAAAAGGGAATGGGGCTGAAGCCCGTGCGAGCCGCCGTTGCAGACCGTTCCGCACGGGCTTTAGCCCCATTCCTCTTTATGGCCGTTGATTTTAATCAACGTAGCGTGTAAAAGCCGTCAGCCAGGGGATGAAAAATCAATAGCATAGCACAGCCCCTCCTGTTGGACAGGCCACGATAAAACCTCCTTTTCACCTGATTTCGAAAACAAAACGGCCTCCGTAGCCGTAATAAACCGGCAACCCGGTGACCTCATGACCTCATTAACCGGAAACAGACAGTTAATCAGGTAATGAGGTAATCGGGAGCGTGCCGTCTTCGGGCTACGCAGGTTGTTTTGTAAAGAAATTGAGGTAAAAAGGAGGTTTGTCTGTTGCATCTTATTGATTTTTCATCGCTAACTTGACGACATTGGGTTTTAACCGGCGTACCAAATGCAGAAAAAAAAGGCATGAAAATGCGATGCAAAATTTTTTTATGTTATTCCCCTCAAAAATCACGGAAAAGTCGGCAGATACATCCAAAAAAACACCATATCTTTGTCGCTGATGAAAAAGTTCTTTGAGTTCCCGAATAAAAAACGGAAGCCGGACGACGCCGATACCGGACCGCCACAGCTTCTGTTTTCCCGTGAGATTAGATTTGTTCCGGCCAAATTAGATTTGTTCCCGTGAAATTAGATCTGTTCCGACGAAATTAGATTTGTTTCCGTGAAATTAGATTTGTTTTGGCCAAATTAGATTTGTTCCCGCGAAATTAGATTTGTTTTGGCGAAATTAGATTTGTTCCCGTGAAATTAGATCTGTTTTGGCGAAATTAAATCTAATCTGGCGGGATTAGATTTAATATAAAGGCCTTTCATAAGTTATTTGCTGCTGATTTACAGCTTTTTGACGAATGCAGGACGTGGGCGGAAAGGGAAAAAGGAACCTGAAAACAAAATGATTTGATGGAATGGGTCTATTAATAAACAATTTTAAACAGTTAAGAGATGGCAACAAAAAGCTGGTTTCCCGCTTCACGCAAGGGGAGAAACGCACTGATTATGAAGACAACCGAATTTACGTCGGTTGAAGACAATCGAATCCAGATCGGATTCGGCCCGGCGACACCGCTGGGCGCATGGTACGGCACGACTTACAGTCCGGGACTGATCGCCTACGATACGGCGTATCGGATCTGGAACAGTCCTGCCACGAGCACCCCGCTGGCGCTCGACAATCTGAAGGATGCGGAAAATTTATTTTTTCCGGTCTACCGCGAATTTTACGGGACGGTGAAGGCCAGTCCGCTGGTTACCAATGCCCATCTCGAAGCGATGGGCTTCCCGCCGCGTACCTCGGGCGGGCGTTCGCCCCATCCGGTGGACAGGACTTTCATCGACCTTATCCTCAAACCGCTGGGCAACCTGACGCTTTCGGTGGGGTTCGTGAATCGTGACACGGGCAGTTCGATCATCCCCTATTACCTCACGGGGGCGGTCATCTACTACGCCGTGGGCGAGGCGCCCGTGAGCGACCAGAATGCGCTGCCGCATTCGAGACTCGCCTCTCGATCGCCCTTTGAGCTGATCTTCAATCCCACGGAGCGCGGTCTGACGGTCAGCCTGGCGGCACGCTGGCAGAACCGGCGCGGCGAACTGGGGCCGTGGAGCGAAATCGTCACGGCCATCATCCCCTGATACAGGTAAATGGTGTTTGAGACACGGGGACGCGGAGGGTTTTCAGGTTTTATGTAATTGTTCCTCACTTCCTTTCGTGCGCTTCGTGTCTCTTTCTATCGTATGAACTGTTGAAACAGGGCTTTGAATGGTGTTTGAGACACGAAGACGCGGTGGGTTCGGAGTTTTTTTTTTCTCCGTTTTTTTTCATTTTTTCTCTCCGTGCGCTTCGTGTCTCTGTGTGTATATGAACCGTTATTTATTTTACAGATGAAGAAATGGATGAAGAAAACGGCGGTCGTCCTGGCGGTCGCCTGTCTCCTGCCGGCCTCCGGACATGCGCAGACGGAGGTTGCCGACCCGCGCAACCTGCAAACGTTGAGGGAGGTCATGGATTCGTGCGAAAGGGACCTGCGCGCCCACCGTCCGCCGCTGATCGGGATTTCCGTTGCACGTACCGCCATCGGCGCTTCGCAACTGGGGGCAACCTATAGCGGGGCGGTGCTGAAGGCGGGCGGGACGCCGGTGCTGATCCCCGTTATGACCGACGCGAAGGCCCTGCCGGCCCTCGTGAGGCAGCTGGATGGCCTGATCCTGAGTGGCGGGGGCGACGTGCATCCCGCCTGGTACGGCGAGGCGCCGCATCCGAAGCTGGGCAAGGTCGATTCGCTGCGCGACGCCTGCGAGTTCCGGCTGCTGAAGCTGGCCTCCGACCTCAACCTGCCCGTGCTGGGCATCTGCCGGGGCGTGCAGGTGATGAATGTCTTCTTCGGCGGAACGCTTTATCAGGACCTGCCCGCTCAGCACGGGGTTGACCCGAAGACGCGGCACCGGCAAACCCTGCCGCCCGAAAAGGTTTCGCATACGGTGTCGGTGGCGCCCGGTTCGCGGCTGGCCGCCATCATCGGAGCGGGCACGAAGGCGGTCAATTCCCTGCATCACCAGTCGGTCAGGGAGGTGGCGCCGGGGTTCCGCGTCACGGCGTGGGCGCCGGACAGTGTGGCGGAGGCCATCGAAGCCTGGCCGGTCCGCCCGATGCTGGGGGTGCAGTGGCATCCGGAACAGCTGACCATGGCGGGCGACCTGACGATGGAGCAACTGCTGCGTTTCCTGGTGGGCCGGGCCGACACTTTCCGAATGGCCAAAGAGATACACGGGCGCATCCTTTCGCTCGACTCGCATACCGACACGCCCAAGTGGTTCGCCCGGCCCGGTTATGACTTCGCCCGCCGCGAAGCCAGCCGGGTGAGCCTGCCCAGGATGGAGGAGGGGCGACTGGACGGCGTCTATCTGGCGGCATTCGTGCGGCAGGGGGCGCGCGATTCGGCCGGACTGGCCGGCGCCGTGCGGGAGGCGTCCGGACTGGTGGAAAGCATCCACAGGCAGGTGGAACGGAACAGCGACCTGTGCGAGGTGGCTGTCACGCCCGACGATCTGGTGCGCATCCGGAAGGCGGGTAAAAAGGCCGTCTTCATCGGCGTCGAGAACGGCTACGCCATCGGCCGGGACACGGCGCTGCTTGCCGCATACCGGCAGCGGGGCGTTACCTACATGACGCTCTGCCACCTCTATGACAACGACATCTGCGATACCTCTTCTCCCCGTACCCGCCGGGAATGGAACGGCCTGAGTCCCTTCGGCCGGGAGGTGGTGCGGCGGATGAACCGGCTGGGCATGATGATTGACCTGTCGCACGCCTCGGACAGCACGTTCTGGGAGGTGCTCCGGCTGACTTCCGCGCCGGTCATCTGTTCGCACTCGTCCGCCCGGGCGCTCTGCAACCACGACCGCAATCTGACGGACGACCAGCTGCGTGCCCTGGCGCAAAACGGCGGCGTGGTGCAGGTCTGTCTGCTGAATCTCTATCTCCATAACGATCCCCAACGGGCTTCGCTGACGGATGCCGTCG
>JAISMO010000081.1 GCA_031276675.1 Tannerella sp. | reverse complement strand
CAGAGTTGGAAAAACTGTTCGCCCGCCATCCGGAACCGGTAAGGCCCGGTCGAACGTATCCACGCATCAAAAAACGAAAGCCCTGCGGTAAATATCATACGCTAATCAATTATAAACGTACCATGTAATTCTTAACTTGATGACATTGAGCTAAAGCCTTCACCTGATGACATTGGGCTTCAGCCAATGGATGGCCGGATCCGGGCTGGACATCCGAAGCCTGTTTTTTAGTTTAATGTATATGAAGTGATATGGCGGCCACTCTGTTTCTCACGCAGGATGTTCTTGCGGATCAGGTCCTGAATATCCCGCAGCGCCGTGTCGGACGAGCAGAGATTGATATTGGCCCAGTACGATGAGGTCAACTGG
The DNA here is from genome assembly GCA_031276675.1 of Tannerella sp. GTDB lineage: Bacteria > Bacteroidota > Bacteroidia > Bacteroidales > Tannerellaceae > Tannerella. The sequence goes on along the minus strand of JAISMO010000081.1, from coordinate 34,302 downwards.
CTCCTGTCCTTGCTTTCCCAGAGCAGGTTAATCATTTTCACCTGTCGTTCGTTCAGGCGGATCAGGCGGTATTTCTCCCAGAATTTTGATTTTTCCAGCACCCGCATCAGCGATTTTTCGGTTTCAACCAGTTCGGTTTCGAGACAATAGAGAAACCACGTCAGCCATTCGGTGATGTCGAGACCGCCGTTTTGAGCCTTTTTCATCATGCGGTTATATACGTCCCGCTGTTTGCAGATTTGGGAAGACAGGCTGTAGAGACGTTGCGGCGAACGGTCGGCGCGCGTGAGGAGCAAATCGGTCAAGGTACGGGCGACATGTCCGTTGCCGGCCTCGAAGGGACGGATGAAACGCAGTCTCAGATGTGCCACGCCGGCCTTGATTACCGGATCGGTCGCATGTGCCGTATTCAGCCATTGAATGAACCGCTTCATTTCGTCGGGAATCAGGGAAGCGTTCCGGAAGCAGAGAAAAGCCTCCGTGTTGCCTTCCGTCCGGTACAGTGGTGTATTCCGGTATTCCGCCTCTTCACCGGAGGCGCTCAATCGCTTTTTCCAGTCCAAAATGCGCTGTTCGGTAACGGGCTGATCGAAATGAAGTAGCGTGTCGACCATTACCCCGACCGTACGGTCAATGGCAGGATCGGCGATCGCTTGCCTGCGTGCGCCCAGCTTTAACTGCTGGGCAACGGACAGGGATACGGCTTTTCGATCCAGCATCCTGCCTTCCAGCTCAGCTGATTTAATAATGTCGAACGTGGTAAATTTCAGGAATATTTCCTTTTTCAAGTCCGACTCCAGCAAACTCATCTTGCCTGCCAGACGTCCCTGACGATTCCTTACCTCGCCCAGCACACTGGATAATTCTTTAAAATTCCATGTCAAACAGGGCCATCCCCGTTGTTGCCAAATGTACGTTTCCATTGCATTCTCCGTATTATTTGCGGCAAAAATAGAAAGTATTTCCCATATAAAAGTCATTTTCGAAACTAAAAATATATAAGCAACATCAAACAATACAAAATATACGTATCTGATATGTAATATCTGATTATTGCTGCCCGGTAAAAGGGGTGAATGGATTTGCAAATACCCTTCAAACACCGGCAGAGGTTAGCCCCTGTCCATATATCCGACCGTCATTTCAGCCGACCCGTGCAACGCTGTTCGGCTGATACGAAAAAAAATTGTTGCAGGCATAGGGTATCCAGAACTACATTACGTCTAATAGACGATAAAAAAATTAGTAATTATATCAGCCATGCAAAAAAAGTCGAAATTGAAGAACAGGCCTGGGGATTCCTTCCCGGAGGAGCCGTCGGGACATTTTCCCCACGTGGGGATTCCTTCCCGGAACCGTCAGGACGTTTTCCCCATGTGGGGATTCCTCCCCGGAACCGTCAGGACGTTTTCCCCACGTGGGGATTCCTTCCCGGAACCGTCGGGACGTTTTCCCCACGTGGGGATTCCTTCCCGCTGCCGTCAGGACATTTTCGCAACGCTGCGATTCTTCGTTTTATACCTGAATAGTCACAAAAATTATAGTATTCATTTAATATCTCAGGCCAATGAAAAAAAGAGAAAAAAGCATGAAGACAGGGGAGCATGTGAAACACATTTCCCTTTATGCATCAACCGTAAGGATCGTTCCGGCAGTTGCCGGCCGAACGGACGGAACCGTATTCAATCAAATCTTTTATTAATTTAATCCATTAAGACGATCGTATGAAAAAAAAATCAATTCAAGCAACACGAAGGGCGTTTTTCAGCCCTGTTTCAAAAGTCCCGCTTACTGTGTGCATGGCGGTTTTGATGCTTACCGGCATTTTCTTCCGGGCAAGCGCGGAAGTGGGATATTCGCAGTCCAAACGTATTTCGCTGGACTTGCAGAATGTGACGGTCGAAGACGCGCTCAACCGCATTGAGGAGCAGTCGGAATTCTATTTTTTGTACAACAGCAAACTGATAGATGTAGACCGCAAAGTGAATGTGAAGGCCAGGAATCAACTTATTTTCGCCGTATTGGACGGGATGTTCGCATCGACGGACGTCACGTACAGGGTGGAAGACAAGCAAATCATCCTGAGTCATAAGGAATGGGATTCGCCGGCTGCCGTCGGGCAAAACACAATCCGGGTTACCGGCACGGTAGTCGATGAAAAAGGAGAACCGGTCATCGGCGCCAACATACTCGAAAAGGGCACGACCAACGGAACCGTAACCGATGTGAACGGGCAGTTCCGGCTCGAAGCGAAGCCGAATGCCGTGTTGAGGATTTCCTTCATCGGCTATGCCGAGCAGGAAGTAAAAGTGTCCGGCAGCGCTCCCCTGCGGATTACGCTGACGGAAGACAGCCAGTTGATCGACGAAGTTGTCGTCACCGCGCTGGGCATCAAACGGCAGGAAAAAGCGCTGGGATATGCCGTGCAGACCGTGAAGTCGGACGTCATCACGAAGCAGAAATCGGCCTTCATGGTCAGCGCGCTGACCGGAAAGATGGCCGGGGTAAAGGTAGGCACCGGAGCGGAGATCAGGAACGGTGTACGCATCGACGTGCGCGGTGAAGACGCGCTGGTAGTGGTTGACGGCGTGCCGCACGGAGACATCAATCAGATTGCCCCCGAAGACGTTGAATCCATCACCGTGCTCAAAGGCCCGACCGCCACGGCCATGTACGGCTCCAAAGGCGGCAACGGCGCCATCATGATTACCACCCGGCGCGGCGAAAAGGATGGACTGCAGGTCACGGCCAGCAGCACCAACACGTTCGAAGCCGGATGGCTGGCCTTCCCCACCTCGCAGGCGTCGTACAGCACAGGCACCAACGGAAAGTACAACCCGAACGTGAGGGAAAGGTGGGGCGACAAACTGGACATCGGGCGCGAAGCGCTGCAATACGACCCCTATACCTATACGTGGAGTATGCAGCCGCTGGTATCCAAAGGAAAGAACAACCTGGCGAACTTTATGGTAAGCCCGTGGATCACGAACGACAATGTCAACGTGGCATACAGGGGTAAAAACACCTCCTTCCGCAACTCGCTGACCTACGTCCACCGTCAGGCCAACTGGCCGAACAGCAAGTCCGACCGGTTTATATACAGCGTGGCAGGCAGCATGAAAGCCGGCAGGTTTACGCTGGACGCTTCCGCCTCGATAGGCAGGTACCACACGCCGCAGGAGTTCGGCATCGGCGGCTGGAACATCGGGTATTTCCACCTGCTGAACAACCGTTACGGCGCCGAGTTCGACATACGCGATTACCGCGAGCCGTGGGTAGCCGGACAGGAAAACATCAAGCAGAACTGGTGGAATAGCATCAGCAACAGTCCCTACTATATTGCCTATGAGATGACCAGCAGCAGCGCCTCCACCCGCTACTATGCACAGGCAAACGCAGCCTACGAGATTGCCTCCTGGCTCAGGGCCGACGTGCTGGCCGGCACCGACGTGGACAACTTCGAGAAGGAAACCATCGTGCCCTGGGACGAGCGGCGGACGGAAAGTTTCTATGAAATGGGACGCGGCCGCAGCTGGAGCATCAACGCGCAGGCCCTGCTTAACTTCGATAAAACCGTTCACACATTTCGCCTGGAAGGGTTTGTGGGCACGTCCTTGCAGCAGTACAACCGCGACGGTTTGTATGCGGCCACTCAGGGCGGACTGAGCGTTCCGGGGTTTTATTCCCTGAGGGCCTCCAACGGGCCGGTGCGCGTCGGATTCAATTCAATGGCCTACTGGTATGAAACAATGGACGCCGATTACAGCTTAAAGGCAAGCGAAAGCCAGAGTCTGTTCGGCAAGGCGGGCGTTTCGTGGAAAAACGCCGTCTTTCTGGAAGCCACCGCGCGCAACGACTGGGTTTCGACGCTTTCGGAAAGCGAACGCTCGTTTTTCTACCCATCGGTCGCCGGCAGCATCTCGCTGAGCGAACTCATCCCGAAAGTCGGCTGGCTGGATTTCTGGAAAATCAGGGGTTCGTGGACGCAGACGAAATCTCCGCCCGACATCTATGCCATCAATCAGACGTATGCGTTCGACAGCAACATTTGGGAAAACATGCCCGGCGCCAGCTACCCCGGCACCATCCGTTCGGCCACGCTGCGCCCAAGTTCTACCCGGACCTGGGAAACAGGTACGGCGGCATGGTTCCTGAACAGCCGGCTGAAACTGGACGTGGCCTACTACGAGAAGCTCTACTACGACATGCAGGTGGATGCGCCCGTCTCGATTACTTCCGGATTCGACAACGCAAAAATCAACAGTGAAGAAGAACGTGTGCGCAAGGGAATCGAACTGACCCTGACGGGCGACGTGATTAAGACCCGTGACTTTACATGGACGTCGGCCGTCAACCTCGACCATTACGAATTTAAGTACAAAAAATTAGACCCCGTATACTCCCCAAAGGATCCGTGGATTTCGGAAGGCGCATACGTCAATCAACATGTCATGTCCAGGAAAGAGCGGTTCGATGGAGAGGTCATTCACCAGAGCGGGCTGCCGCTCAAGCTGGGATACAGAAATTCGTATGGCTGCGGCGACCCCGACCTGAACTGGGGATGGATCAATCATCTGCGCTACAAAAACATCACGCTCGGTTTCCAGTTCGACGGCGTAGTGGGCGGCGTGGCAATGAACAAGATTCTCGACTACATGTGGGACGCCGGTACACATCCCCTCAGCGATAACGAATATCGCTACGACGAGGTGGTGAACGGGCTGACCAACTATGTGGGCGAAGGCGTGAAGATCGTATCCGGCGCGGCCAGGTACGACCAGTTCGGCAACATTCTCGAAGACACCCGCATATTTGCCATCAACAACGTACCCGTCTCCTACCAGACCTATGCAAAAGCGTACTATGACATGTATGAAGAAGACATGAGGGCGATGGACTGGTTTAAGTTTCGCGAGGTGAGTATCGGGTATGTCCTGCCCAAATTTCTGGCAGAAAAGATGCATGTTGCCGGAGCGGAAGTATCCATCGTGGGGCAAAACCTCTACCTCTGGACAAAGGAAATCTGGGGTACGGACCCGGAATACGGCAACGGCTCTGACGTGCAGCCTCCCACCCCGCGGCAGATAGGATTTAATGTAAAGATTGATTTTTGAACATGAATAACAAGGTAAGCAATTATGAATATGAAAAAGATAAAAGTATATACTGAAAAGAAGTTCTTGCGTTCCGTCGTTTGCCTGACGGCCGCATGTCTGCTGCTGTGCGCATCCTGTACAGGCGATTTCGATGAAATCAATACGAACCGCGATGCGCCCACAAGCGCCACCGCCTCGACGCTGGCCACCTCCATGCTGGGAAATATCATGAGATACAATCTCTCGGACCTTCGCAGCGTGACGCGCTTCTTTATGGAAGATTACTTCCTGGTCAAAATGGCGGTTTTCAGCCGGGAGCTGTGTGCCGTGCAGTACAACAAGTTCGATGAAAACTACTTCATGTACGATTTCGGCAAAAGAAGCGACTACGTCAACCTGGGTTTCGGCAGCCTGCGCAACGCCGAAAAGATGGTGGCGCTGACCGACGACAAGACGTATGACACCTACAAGGGCTTTGCCCTGTTTCTGAAAGCGTATCAGCTGTACTACATCAGCTGTTTCTACGGCGACATTCCGTACGGCGAAGCCGTTCAGGGCGAAACCCTCACGCTCACGCCCAAGTACGACACCCAGAAGGAGGTGATGGCGCAAATCCTCGACGACCTTGACCTGGCCTACGAGCATTTTTCCAAAGCGACGGCGCCGCTGGGAGGCGATTTCGTCTTCGACGGCAACCTCGAAAACTGGAAAAAGGTAGTCAGCGCCTTTGAACTGAACGTGCTGATAACCCTTTCCCGGAAAGAATCCGAACCCGAACTGCGCGTGAAGGAACGGTTTGCCCGGATTGTCGAATCGCGCCCCCTGTTCACTTCCAATGCCGACAACCTTGCCCTTACCTTTGCCGACCAGGGCGGAATGTACTATGCGCTGAACGAAATGCGGGGCAATTTCTACATGTTCATGTGGCTGTCCGACTACTTCGTTTCGATGCTGAAGCGCTACGAAGACTGTCGCCTGTTCAGCTACGGCAAGCCGGCTCAGGCGCTGCTCGACGAAAACGAAGGCCTGACGGCCGATTCGTTTGACGCCTATGTTGGCATTGATCACACGCTGCCGTTCAACGAGGTGCAGACCCTTGGCGACCAGGGCAGAGGCAGCAACCTCAACGACCGGTACATATTTCACCGGACAGGCGAGCCGCACGCCAAACTGGGTTATGCCCAGATGAATTTCGTGCTGGCCGAAGGCGCGCTGCGCGGCTGGATTCCCGGTTCGCCGTCCGATTACTACAAAAAAGGAATCGAAGCAGGGCTGACGTTCACCATGCAGCATACGCCGGGACAGTACGCCAACGGCCGCCCGATTACGGCGGACTATATCCGTGAACATCTGGAAAAACCGGCTTTGCAGCTGACCGGCTCCTTTGAAGCGGATCTGGAGAAAATCATGGAGCAGAAATACATTGCTTCCTTCCTCCAGTACCAGCGCGACACGTATCTGGACTACCGCCGCACGGGGTATCCCCGGTTGCCGATTAATCCGTCCACTTCGCTCAACCTGGCGCCTGAACGTATGCAGGTGCGCATAAAATACCCGTCCGGCGAGCTGTCGTACAACCGCGCCAATCTGGAAGAAGCCGTTCAGCGTCAGTTTAACGGATTCGACGACGAAAACCAGCTGATGTGGCTTTTAAAGTGAACGGCGTATAAATGTCAATCCATATCCAAAACTCATGAGATCGAAAGTAACCGTATTTTTATGCTGCATGGCCATCGCCTCGTTCGTCGTTGCACAGCCGGCAAAACCGGTGTTGAAGTTCGGGGAAACAGGCAGGTTCAAAATCATGCAGGTAACCGACATCCATTACAGTGTATCGGAATATTCCGCCAGTTCGCTGGAATTTCTCCGCGAAGCCGTCAATCTGGTACGTCCCGATTTGATCATGCTGACCGGAGATATTGTGGTCTCGGATGAAACCCGCCGGGGATGGGAGGATATAGCCGGCCTGCTGACCGAATTCAAAATACCCTGGGCGGTAGTATTCGGCAACCATGATTCCGAATATGAGCTAACCAACAGGCAGATTATCGAATTGCTGTCGGCTTATCCCGATAATCTGACGGAAAACGGGCCTGAGCATATCTCCGGAAACGGGAATTACGTCTTGCCTGTCATTTCGTCCGCACAGCCGGGCAAAACCGCTGCCGTGCTGTACTGTTTTGATTCAAAAAAACAGCACGAATGGATCAGCTACGACCAGATGGACTGGTACAGGCAACAAAGTCGCCGCTTTGCCGAACAGAATGGCGGGAAACCGCTGCCGGCGCTGGCGTTTTACCACATTCCGGTTCCCGAATACAATGAAGTTATCGGCAAACCGACCACGGTGGGGGTGCAGAAAGAAACGGTCTGTTGCCCGGAGTACAACTCAGGCTCTTTCGTCGCCATGTATGAGTGCGGAGACGTGATGGGAATTTTTGTCGGTCATGACCACGACAATAATTACATCGGCTGTCGGCACGGCATCTGCCTGGCCTACGGATTTAAATCGGGACGCAGAAGCTACGGCAAGATCGGGCGCGGCGTACGGGTAATCGAACTCTGCGAAGGCGAACGGAAATTCACTACTCACTTGTTGCATCTCTACGATTGCAACCGTGAGGAAGGCACGTGGACACCGCTGCGGCCGGCAGTCTCGCTGTTCCCTGTTACTTATCCCGATTCGTTCACGGAAAAATAATCCCGCATCAGGCGATAATCATGAGAAACTGTTTTGACTTAACAAAAACGTGTATTGTCTGCAATGACTCGGGCAACGTCGACCCTAATTCATTTACGGTCGACAATAACTCGGTTATGGTCAGCAATAATTCATTTAGGGTCGACAGTAATTCATTTAGGGTCGGCAATAACTCGTTTACTGCCGACAATAATTCATTTATGATCGGCAATAACTCGTTTATGATCGGCAATAACTCGTTTACTGCCGACAATAATGCGGTAAACGTCGACCCTAATTCATTCGTTTTCGTTAATTCGAAACCGTTTCCGAATCCGAAACCAAAAACGGGGATTTCATTTTTACTTCCCCATTAATGACAGTTATAACTTTTTTGATTTTAAAATTTTGATGTATGATGAAAAGAATTTTTATATGGAGTATACTTGCCGCCGGTATGTTAATGCAGAGTTGCGGTGAAGATAAAGTGTTAACGGATTTGTCCCTCAGAAATGAAAGTCTGGCGCTGCCGGTCGGCGAACGATCCCGGATCAAGGTGACGTTCACGCCGACCGATGCCGACAACGTCACGCTGATGTGGTCGTCGAGCAACGAAAGCGTAGCCACCGTGAGCGACGACGGGATACTGACCGTGGTCGGCGTCGGGACAGCCGTCATTACCGTGAGCAGCGGAAGTATTTCCAAAACCGTTCACGTGGAAGGAACCATCCGGTCACTGGCCATCACGGCTCCGGAAGAGACGAAAATCCGCGTGGGCGCCGAATTTACGCTCTCGGCCATCCCGGATCCTTCCGACATACAGGTGGCGGCAGTCTGGAGTTCGGACAATGAAGCGGTGGCTACCGTCAACGCTTCTACCGGCGAAGTAACGGTCGTCGGCAACGGTACAGCCAACATTCAGGCTACAGTCGGCAGCGTTGTCAGTTCCTATGCCGTCGTCTGCGAAGACCTGCTCGACTCTGCCGCAGGCTACTGGGAGTTCGACGATCCGAACGACATCGGCAAAGCCATCAAGGGCAGTTCGCTGAAGCCGCAGGGCGAAGGGATCCGTTGGGTAGAAGGCCCCTCGGATGAAAACCTGGCTATCGAAGTTCCCATGCATGAATATTTCATTGCCGACTTGTCGGGCGCCACGCCCAATGGCGGCTCCGAAGACGACCGGACGCACAAGCGGGTATATCAGTGGTCCATGATGATGGACTTCCGCTTCCCGACCGTAAAGGGATACTATTATACCCAGCATGGCGGCGTCAACATGAGCGACGGCGACTTCTTTGTCCGCTATAACAATGATCAGATGCTGGCAGGAAAAGGCACTTATATTCCCTTCTTTGAAGCCGATCCGAACCAGCCCTACACGGCATGGGTTCGCCTGGTGATTACGTGCGACAACGGCACCATGCGCATGTACTGCAACGGCGTAGAGACCGACGGCGGCGGCCTGTCCTATCCGCTCGCACTGTCCATCGATCCGCGTTACAGCCTTCCGACCGACGGGCCTCTGTATATCTTCGGCGAGCCGAAAGGTACCACGTCCGACGGCAAGCCTGACTTTAGCGCCAGCGACGACGACAGTCCGTTCCCGTGTGCCGCCATTGCCTTCTGGGACAAAACGCTGACGGCAGGACAGGTAAAGGCTCTGGGCAGCATTGCGCACTGATCCTGATCCCTGACCTGTTATATTCGGAGTGCGGATGACAAATCATTCCGCACTCCGTTTTTTTTATGAAGTCTCTTTCGGGTGCGTTGCAGGGGAGATATTCTTCCTGCGGCCTGCGACATGGCTCACAGACACAACCGGAGTTAGCGGCGGCAGGTTTTAAACCGGCGACGCTATGTACCGCACGGATTTTTTCTTTTTATAAAGCATACCGGTAACCGGGTTTATCATAACAGGCAAGCATTTGTTCAATTTTCACCTGTTGTTTTTCAAGGCTGTCAGTTCGGCCAGAAGAGCTTCCTTTTCTGCGCGTTCGCGGGCAATGATAGCATCTTTTTCTTCCTTCTCCGCACGTTCACGGGCGATGATGGCATCTTTTTCTTCCTTCTCCGCACGTTCACGGGCAATGACGGCGTCTTTTTCGGTGATTATAGCGTCTTTTTCGGCAATGATCGGTTCGAGTTCGTTGCGGATTTTAAATTCCGCCTCGTCCCGCGATGAGGCCATCATGCTCAGACTGTGGCTGAACGTTTCCCGCTCGCGGTCGTATTCGGCGCGTTCTTCGGGGGAGAGTCTGTCGTACTCGAGCACGGCGCGCGCCCTGTCAAGCCCTCTGGCCGTGAACTCGTCGCGGATGCTGTTGTTCTTCAGGAAATAAATCCACTCGTCCAGCGTGTCCATTGCCACGTCGTTGAAATGATTCACCGTCAGGATGTAGTATTCGGGATAAATAACGCCCGCTTCCTGCGCCCCGAACATTTTGCGCTGCACTTCGGAGAGCTGAAGCACATCGTTGGCGTGCAGTCCGCGGAAGATCGTCTTCCCGTGATAGATATAGTCTTCGCCCTGACCCAGGTCGAAATAGACGATGTTGATGGAAAAGACCTTGCGAAGGTTCAGGTATTTTTCTCCCTGCTTCATGCGCTCGACGAGGATGTTGCCGGCGCCGTACAGCATCCGGTGGAAATAGTCCATTTCGAGGGTAAACTGGAGTTCCACGATGAGCAGTTCTCCCTTTTCGTCTTCTATCAGGATGTCCACCCGGTTGTGTTTGTCCGTGGCGTTTTCGCGGTTGCTTTCGCTTTCCGCAATGCTGTTCACGCGTATGTCGCGCATGAGCAGTTCGCTCAGAAAACCTTCCAGCACGTCGTAGTTGGCTTTATTGCGCAGCAGGCGTTTCAGTGCGTAGTCGAAGGAGATTAGGACTCGTTCTTTTCTGGTTCTTGTTCCCGACATGATGTTTTATATTTGGTTCTTACCTGCAAAGGTACATGATATTTCCGGTTTATTCCTGTTTTCTGTCAAAAGGGATGCATTCATAGAGGGTCGCTGCACACAGGGAGACGTTTTTCTCTCAAACGCCCCAAACAAAAAACTTGTATCTTCCCGATACAGCCGTCCGCCGGTTAAGACCCGATGCCGTCAAATAAAGATTCAACCCAAAATCGTCTGCAATACAAAAATCTCAGTAATTTTGTCGATGACAAGCAAGTTCATGATTATTATATCGCTTAGAATGTATTCAATACAAAGACGTAAAAAAATAGTTGACGCTTACCGCTTCCTTTTCATTGTTTCTTATCCGGAACTCAGGTTATGAAAAAGAATGACTGGAAAGAACGGTTGGGGATCACTTATTCCACGAATCCGGATTTTGTGTACCCTGCGGAGGAGGAGGAAAAGGCGACCCTGCCGAAGGAGAAACAACGGTTGCGCATCACGCTGGACAAACGTCACCGCGGAGGCAAGATGGTGACGCTAATCAGCGGCTTCCGAGGCACAGACGATGATTTGGCGGCGCTCGGCAAGATGCTGAAGGTCAAATGCGGTGTCGGCGGTTCGACAAAAGACGGCGATATCATTCTGCAAGGTGATTTCCGGCAGAAGACGCTGGAACTCCTTACCAAAGAAGGCTATTCCGGATGCAAAATCATCTGAAGATTCAATGATTCACAAATTCCGTGCGGCGTAAGCTTGTATCTGTCACCCTCCTGATCGGAGAAGAAAAGTCCCGGGCTTCTTTTTCTTTAACAGGGCAACCACATCAAAATGTGCTCGCTCGAAGCAGAGAGATTTTCGCTCCGAAAACAGCCCTTCCGACGGGCGAGCCGCACGCTGATCCTGTCATGGATATTCGTTGTCCGCGCAATCCATTCGCTGTTTTTGACAGGCCGACCACCATCGCTGCCCGTACAGTTTTTTTACATAAAATGAATTAAATGGAGGGGGTTCCGGTGAACCTGCCGGCGCTCCGGCAGGTGGCCGGTGCCTTTCTTTTTCCCTTCAACCGTCTCTTTTTACCGTTTTCGGCGGAAAAGTCACCGTTTTTGCCGGAAAGACGACCGTCTTTTGGGAAAAGACGACCGTTTTTACCGGAAAGACGGCCGTTTATCGGGAAAAGACGGCCGTCTTTGAAGAACAAATACTCAACAAAAAAAACAAAAATACAGATTTCTCCCTTCTCCGCCCCAAACGGGAGGATGCTTTGCGCAGCATGGCCGGGTGCAGTCACGCGATCCGGTACAGGCCGACCGTTCGCTGTCTGCATCTGCCTCTTTTTTCCGCCTGGCCGTTTGGTCCGTCCTGTTTATTTTGCATCCCCCGGAACCTCTATCCTCGCTTTTTGTGACGGCGTCCTCACTTCATGTGACCAAACGTCCGTTAGGAGACTGTTTTTCCCTTGAGCCTGATTTTGGTGCGGTTGCCCTGTTTCTTTAAAGATGGACGGAAGGGAAACGGTCCGACCATGTGAAGTTTTTCCGCCGAAAGGTTCGGATGAAAATGCACTGTGCCGAAATTGCCTATATTTGCATCCTTAAAAAGATACGGAGATGAAGAGAATCGAATTTATCAGTTTGTCCGGGGGGATGGTGGCTGCCCCGGGCGGGGAATTACGCGCCTTTCTTGAACAAAACAGAAAAAACATGGCCGCATTTGAGTCGGGACTCAGGGACGACACGCATATTCCTTTTCCATGTTAACGATCTGTCGCGCTTCAGCCGGAACCGGAAAGACTCATACACTGACGGGAGAATACCTCCGGTTACTGTTTAGTGGAACTGACGTTTATTCCCGAATCCTTTCCGTGACATTCACAAACAAGGCCACGGAAGAAATGAAAAGCCGCATCATTCAGGAACTGCATGTGTTAGCCTCCGGGCAGCCTTCGGACTACCTGTCTCCACTGACCGGGCTGTATGGACATACAGCGTCGCAGATTCGCACGCAGGCGCGGAAAATCATGATTCGCCTGCTGCATGACTACTCCGCCTTTCACATCAGTACGATCGACCGTTTCTTTCAGCAGACCATGCGTGTCTTCATTCGTGAAATCGGTTTGCAGGGCAATTATCGCGTCGAAATGGATAAGGACCTTGTCCTGTCGGAATCCATTGACCACTTGCTGGCCGAACTGGACAGACAGGAACATAAACCGCTGCTGGAATGGCTGCTGCGGTTCAGTGAAGACAAGGTGGAACGGGGTGAAACCTGGGACATCCGCACCGAAATCAAGAAGCTCGGCGAGGAACTTTTCAAGGAAAAATACAAGGCATCCAGCGACGCGATCGATAAGGACATTGCCGACAAGCAGGTGCTTGGCCATTATAAAAATACGCTGTATGCGCTAATTCGCGCCACCGAAGCCGAAGCCCGACGCCTCGGTGAACAGGGGATGGCGGCCCTTGCCCGATACGCATTGCTGCCGTCCGATTTCAAGGGAGGCAGCCGTTCGGTGCTGTTTTTGTTTGAACAACTGGCCGGGGGGATCATGAAAGAACCCTCCGCTACATTCCGAAACATGGCCGACCGGATGGAAGCCTGCCTTACCAAAACAACGCCGCCCGACAAGCGACAGGCCATCGAAACGGCCTGGAATGCCGAAGTGGGCGACTGTCTCCGACATACCGTCACTTTCTTCGACCGTCTGACAAACTATTACACGGCCTGTGAAATTACCCGTTATTATTATACGCTGGGGATTCTTTCCGACATTTCCCGCCAGATCAAGCAATGGTGTGAAGAAAAGAACTGCATGTTGATAGCCGATACGACCGAGTTGCTGCACCGTGTCATCGACGGCAGCGACGTCCCTTTCATCTACGAGAAAACCGGCACACGCATTGATCATTACATGATCGACGAGTTTCAGGACACCAGCGAGATGCAATGGTTCAACTTCCGGCCGCTGGTACGCGAAAGTCTGGCTTACCGGCACGACAACCTGATTGTGGGCGACGTCAAACAAAGTATTTACCGTTTCCGCAATTCCGACTGGACGCTGCTGGACGAAAAAGTACGGCAGGACTTTACCCCCGGACAAACGACCGGGAAAACGCTGACGGAAAACTGGCGAAGCCACCGGCTCATCGTCGAGTTCAACAACACGTTCTTCACCGTCGCACCGGCCCTGCTGCAACAGCGTTACAACGAAGGGCTGGACGAATCTGCGCTCAGTCCTGAACAGCGCGAACGCTTTGCAAACAAAATCATTTCAGTTTACGATCGAAGTGTTTTGCAGGTAGCGCCGCCGTTTCGTGCAAAAGACGGTCATGTCCGGATTGAACTGCTGTCCGGCAACGCAGATGCCGGTTGGAAGGAAGAGGCGATGCTCCGCCTGCCTGCGGTGATTGAACAGTTGCAGAACACCGGCTATGCCCTGCGCGACATGGCCGTTCTGGTACGTACCAGAGCCGAGGGAATGCTGGTGGCGGAAACGCTGTTGGCATACAAAAGCGCTCATCCCGATACGACCTGTCATTATGAATTTATTTCGGAAGACGCACTGGAACTGGGCCGTTCACGTGCTGTCCGCTTTATGACCTGCATGTTGCATTACCTGAACCGGCCGGATGACCCGGCAGTCTGCCGGCTGGCACGGATTGCCTGTGTTTTGCTGCGCCGGGAAACGCAAACGGTTTCATTTGCCGAAGAAATCAGGGAAGATTTCCCGGCAGAAACGCTCGCCGAACTGCGGAAACTGTCACACCGTTCGCTCTATGAAATGACCGAAGGCATCTACCGGCTTTTCGAAACGGTTTTCCCGGAAAGCGAACAGGTTTTCATCCAGGCCTTTCTGGATCTTGTTGCCGGATATACGGAAAGCGAGCCGGCCGATATGGAGCAGTTTCGCCGGTGGTGGAATGAAACCGGACAGCGGACGAAAATTGCCATGCCCGACTCTCAGAACGCAATCCGTATCCTGACAATCCACAAATCGAAAGGATTGGGTTTCAAGGCGGTCATCATTCCGTTCGGCGACTGGGATGTTGACCAGAAAAGCGGTTCCATCCTCTGGTGCCGTCCGCAGGAAGCGCCTTTCAACCAGCTGCATCTGGTACCGGTCGGCTATTCCGGAGCGCTGAACAAAACGCTCTTTGCGCAAGAGTATTATCACGAAAAACTTCATGCCTACATTGACAACCTGAATGCGCTCTATGTGGCATTCACCCGTGCAAAGGAAGAATTGATTGTCTTCGTGCCCGACGCGGGAGCCCGACCCGCGAAAGCCATTTCCGGACTGATTCGCGACAGCCTCCGGGAGACCGGCATCACGACTGTCGGAGGCGGCGAAGCGTTACAGTCGTCGGCCGGAGGATTCCGCGCGGATGACCTTTTCGAGTGGGGCGACTGGTGGCATACCCAGCCTTCGCACGGGGAAACCGCGGAAGAAATACCGGTACGCCATCTCCCTTCCGTCCTTCCGGACGAGCGGATGCTGCTGCGTCTGCATCACAAAGGAGGCTTTTTCGATGACAGACAGCGGCGCTACGGCGTACTGATGCACGAATTGCTGAGCGGTATCCAAACCACAGCCGACATCCGCCCGGCCGTGGCAGCCAAAGAAGCCGGCGGTGAAATCAGTCCAAGGGAAGCTGCCGAATGGAGCGAACGTCTGGAAAACCTGTTAAACAGGCCGGAAGTAAAGAAATGGTTCGACGGCTCCATGCCGGCGCTCAATGAAGCGGAAATTCTGTTCGACAGCGGAAAGTCAAGCCGTCCCGACCGAATCATGAGGACGAACGACTGTATTCATGTGGTCGATTACAAGTTCGGCGAACGGAAGGACTCCCGCCATCGCCGGCAAATAAGCAGTTACTGTGAGCTTGTCCGCTGCATGGGCTACAAGGTGAAAGGCTGTCTCTGGTATGTGGAATTGAACGAAATGGATGAAGTCGTCCACTGAACATTTTTTATTCTCAATAAAAAAGAATACTTTTGCAGCCATATTAAAAAAAAGCATGAAAGTACATCGAGAAGGAACCGGTTTGCTGCTGTCATTATTCACTTTTCTGTTTGTCGTCAATCTGACCCTGCATTATACGATCGGCAAGGGGGGTCTGTTCTTTATTTCCATTCTGCTGTCAGTTGCGTTATTCCTGTTGATACTGAATTTCTTCAGAAGTCCGTTTCGCCGTTTTCCCTACGATTCGGAGGGGCTGGTGATTGCGCCTGCCGACGGAACGGTAGTGGCCATTGAAGAAGTCATGGAAAACGAATACTTCCATGAGAAACGGCTGCAAATCTCCATTTTCATGTCCGTGTTCAACGTCCATGCCAACTGGTTTCCGGTCAATGGCGTCGTGCGTAGCGTATCGCATCAGGCAGGCCGTTTTCGGGCGGCTTACCTGCCGAAAAGCAGTACGGAAAACGAACGTTCGACCATTGTGATCACGACGCGGCACAACGTCGACGTGCTCACGCGCCAGATAGCCGGCGTCCTGGCACGCAGGATCGTGACCTACGCCAGAGCCGGCGAATCATGCCATG
Organism: Tannerella sp.; assembly: GCA_031276675.1. GTDB lineage: Bacteria > Bacteroidota > Bacteroidia > Bacteroidales > Tannerellaceae > Tannerella. The sequence continues at coordinate 18,077 of JAISMO010000081.1, read as the reverse complement.
TGGATGAACAGATGGGGTTCATCAAGTTCGGTTCACGCGTAGACGTGTTTCTGCCCGTCGGGACGGAAGTACTTGTGGAAATGGATCAGAAAGTAACCGGCAATCAGACGCCCGTTGCACGCCTTCACAAAATCAGTTACGACTATTCTTCTCCGCTGTGAAACTGCAAAAACACGTGCCCAACGCGCTGACGTGCGCCAATCTGCTCTGCGGATGCTATGCCTGCATCCTGGCACTGAGCGGACATCCTGCCGGTGCGATGGCGGCCATCTTTGCAGCCGCCGGATTCGATTTCGTCGACGGGCTGGCCGCACGCCTGCTAAACGCCTGTTCGCCCATCGGGAAAGACCTTGATTCGCTGGCAGACATGGTCAGTTTCGGTGTTGCCCCGGGCATGATGCTGTTCGATTTCCTCGACCGCACGCAAAAAACGGTGGACTGGAGCCACCCCGTCTGCGGGAAACTCTTCCTTGCGGCGGCCTTTGTGATCCCCGTATTTTCGGCCCTGCGCCTGGCCCGATTCAACAACGATGCGCGCCAGCAAACTTCCTTCATCGGCTTGCCCGTGCCGGCACATGCCCTTTTCTGGGCTTCGCTGCTCTGCCTCGCCGAGCCGTCCGCTTCGCCCGCTTTTTTGCAGGGATGGTTTGACGTGGATTTGCCGGCAGCTGCGGGACGGATTTCGCCGGTGGCAGTGCTGTCGGTCGCCGGAGGCCTGTCGGTCAGTTCGTCGCTGTTGCTCGTTTCAAATATTCCCATGTTTTCCCTGAAATTCAAATCGCCGAAATGGAAAGACAACCGGTTGCAATATACGTTTCTGCCGACAGCGCTGGGGTTAATGCTGTGTTTCGGCATCGGCGGCATCACCGTTTCCATCCTGCTGTACGTTCTCTTGTCAATTTTTAACGGACGCACCTGAACGGAAATGTCTATCTTTGTGGTGTTCAAACGAATCATTTATGTTCAAGTTTCTTGTATTTTTATTCCTCTTTTTCCTGCTGCTGGTTTCGTTACTGGGATTTTCCGCATTGCGTACCTTCAAGGCCATTCTTTTCGGCAGTCCAAAAAAACGGACCAGGGCCCATTCCTCCACTTCTGCCGACCGACAACGTGCGCGTGAGAGCCGTTCGCGGCCTTCCCGCAAAAAAATGATCGCCAAAGAAGAAGGGGAATACATTGACTACGAAGAAGTCAAAGACTGAACATGCCCGGAAAGTGAAAAAGCATCCGTTTTTTTCGAAGCCCTGACAGGACACAAGACAGGCAAAGTCTGCCGCGATCACGGCGAAGGGCATGTCGCGGGTTTACTTCCGGATAAGCGTACCCCTGTTTTTCCGGATATCGGAGGCGCCGGTGATAATCACCCGACTTACGCCCGCGTCAATGGCTTGAAAAGCATTTTCCAGTTTTGGAATCATGCCGCCGGTGATGATGCCCTGCTCCCGGTACTGCCGAAACAGAGATCGGTCCATTGCCGCAATGACACTGCGCCCGTCAGCTTCATCCATCAGGACGCCGCTTTTTTCAAAACAATAGATCAGTGTCACGTCAAATTTCCCGGCCAGCGCCTTTGCCGTCTCTCCGGCAATGGTATCGGCGTTGGTATTCAACAGGTGTCCCTGTTTGTCGTGCGTCAGCGGCGACAGCACGGGCACCATGCCGTGCTGCAGCAGCAAACTCAGTGCGTCGGCGTTTACCTGCTTCACGTCACCGACAAAACCGTAGTCAACCGTTTCTGCCGGCCGTTTTTCGGAGCGAATCACGTTCATGTCCACGCCCGTCAGCCCGATGGCATTGATGCCCAGCGCCTGCAGCCGGGCGACAATCGTTTTGTTGATCCATCCGGCATATACCATGGTGACAATTTTCAGCATTTCCGCATCCGTAACGCGCCGTCCCTCCACCATCCGGCTTTCGACTCCCAGCGCCGCCGCCAGTTGGGTCGCCAGCCGTCCGCCGCCGTGAACCAGTATGCTGTAACCTTCCATTCCGGCAAAATCAGCCAGCAGGCGCGTCAGTTGATGCTCTTCTTCGACGACTTTTCCGCCGACCTTAACAACCGTAAGTTTTTCCATGCAACTTTTTTTCGCCAAATGTAAGGAAAAATGGAAGAATTGTGTACATTTGCGCTCATAAAATCACATGCGGTAGTAGCTCAGTCGGTAGAGCACTAGCTTCCCAAGCTGGGAGTCGCGGGTTCGACTCCCGTTTACCGCTCTCGAAAACAAACGTCTTGAATACATTTTTTTGAGATGTTCGTTTTGAAAGCCTTCCCTTTGCTCCGACAAGCAGTCTTTTCAGTGCCAAACAAGCCGGGCAGCATTGCCTGTTTACGGGCAAAAGCATGCCCCGGCAGGTTTTGGGAGATCACCCGCAAACACCCGTGTACGGTCACGGATTATACCCGCAGAGAGCGGGTCGCCCGTCCATTGCCGGAAACAGCTCCCGGCACGCTTCCGCAGAGTATGCAGCATATTTGAGGCGCTTCATGGCGCTGTTACGCGACGTGTAATAACACCTGCCTGATCTTCCTGATGCAGAGGGGGGGAGCGTCTCTATTCAACGCCGGAGGAAAGACAGGCAGCCACCCTGCGTGAATACGGGATTTTGTCGGCGAGCCGTTTCAGGCCCGTCCGCAATGTACGTTTACTGTTCTCTGCGTCCGGCATCTATCCGCAAAAAGACCGAGAGAAGCAGGGTAAATCCCAGCAGCGACGATCCGCCGTAGCTGAAAAACGGCAGCGGAATGCCTATGACCGGCGTAAGCCCCGTTACCATCCCGATATTGATCGCCAGATGGAAAAAGAGAATGGAGGCAACGGCATATCCATAGACTCGGCCGAAAACCGAATCCTGTTTCTCGGCCAGACAGACCAGGCGAATGATGAGCGTGCCGAAAAGAACCAGGAGCGTCAGCGAACCCAGAAAGCCGAACTCTTCACCGATGGTGCAGAAGATGAAATCGGTGTCCTGTTCGGGGACGTATTTCAGTTTGGTTTGCGTACCGTTCAGGAATCCTTTGCCGGTAAATCCTCCCGAACCGATCGCTATTTTGGACTGATTTACGTTGTAGTTCGCGCCGCCCGGATCGTTTTCCAGTCCCAGGGATACCCGGATGCGCGTCTGCTGGTGAGGCTCCAGCACGTGATCAAACACGTAGTCTACCGAAAACAGAAATCCTACGGACAGCACGGCAAACAGGGCGATCAGGGCATAATGCGCGGTCAGGTTTTTGAGGGAGAGGAACAGCAGGTAGCAGACCGTGACGCCGATTACCCCCACTGTGATCCACAGGTAGTTAAGCTGCAAATAGTGTGACGCCAGCCATCCGGCCGGGAGAGCGAGGAGCAGGATGAGGGGCAGGACGCGGACTGCGGTCCGGTCCTTGCGGATAAACAGCGTTTCCAGCACCGTAATGATCAGGATCATTACGGCAACAATCAGTTCGCCCGTCGGCGCCGTGCCGGTCATACGGTCGCCGAAACGCAGTACAATCACACAAAATACTACCGCGCAGATGCTTGTCAGCAGCACAAAGCCGGACATGCCTTCGCGATAGAGTACCAGGATAAAGGCCAGGTAGACCAGCGCCGACCCGGTCTCCCGCTGTAGCAGGAGGCACAGTATCGGAGTGGCGATCAGGCCGGCGACGATCAGGGAATGCCTGAAGGTAAAGAGCGTCTGATGCGAGGCGCTTACGAATTTGGCCACTGCCAGCGCCGTGGCAAACTTGGCAAACTCGGCCGGCTGGACGTGTATCGGTCCCACAATCAGCCACGAACGGGATCCTTTGATTTCGGGGGCGATGAGAATGGTGAGTATCAACAGCAGGAAAACAAAACCGTAGATCAGGTAGGACAGGGTTTCGAAAAAGTCCCTGTCAAGCATCAGGACAACGAATGTTACACAGAAAGCGATGCCTATCCATATCAGCTGTGACCCCATCCGTCCGGTCGGGTCAAAGAGATTCTCCGCATCAAACTCGTAGCTTGCGCCGTAAATGGCAAACCAGCCGGCGATGACCATCAGCACGCAGATGCCGAGGGTGAGCCAGTCGAGAGACAGCCAGATGCTTGTTTTCCGCTTATACATGAGGGTTACGGAACGGTCCGGTTCATGATCTCGGTTTCCAAAAACCGGAGCGATTCTCCGGTCTCGCCGTGAAAAAATTTCTCCAGCATCAGCCGGGCAATCGGAATGGCGTTCGTCTTGCCGTACCCTCCATGCTCCACATAGACGGCAATCGCTATTTTCGGCTGCTGACAGGGGGCGAAGGCGATGCAAACGGAATTGTCCTTTCCGCGGGGATTCTCGGCCGTACCGGTCTTGCCGCAGACTTCGATGCCGGGCATGTACAGGCCGGTACAGGTGCCGTAGAGTACGGCGTTTCGCATTCCCTCGACGATCACGTCATAGTGCTCCGGGGCAACGGAAGTCCGTTTGGGACGGGTGTAGATGGAATCCAGCGGCATATCCTCGATTTCCCTGACCACATGGGGGACTATGTAATGCCCCCGGTTGGCAATCGTGGCCGAGAGGTTGCATATCTGGAGCGGCGTAGTGTCTATTTCGCCCTGTCCGATGGCAATGGAAATAATGGTGCTTGAGTTCCAGCGTTTTTTGTAAAAACGGTCATACACCTTGCTGTTGGGGATGAATCCGCGGGATTCGCCGGGAAGGTCAATCCCCAGGGGATAGCCGAATCCCATCGAAACCATGTGATTCTTCCAGGCTTCAAAAGCTTCCTGCACCGTCGGATAGCGTTTCCGGTTATCCAGCATGTCGTGCAGCCCCCAGCAGAAGTAGGCGTTGCAGGAAGTGGCCAGCGCCGTATTGAGATTCAGGGGTGAAACGTGTCCGTGACAGGCCGGTTTGCCGCCGTGATAGGGATAACCGTAGGCGCAGGTGTAGAGCTTTTGCGGCGTAATGACTCCTTCCTGCAAAAAGACAAGCCCCTGTGCCGGTTTATAGGTTGACCCCGGCGGAAAGCGCCCCTGAATGGCGCGGTTGAACAGGGGTTTCAGGGGGTCGCGTTCCAGTTGCGTGTAATTCTTCCCCAGTTGCCGGCCGACCAGCAGATTCGGATCATACGTTGGCGAGGATACCAGGCAAAGCACTTCGCCCGTCGAAGGTTCTATCATCACCACCCCGCCCACTTTGTTCCGCATCAGCTTTTCGGCATACGCCTGCAACTCAATGTCAACCGACAGTTTGAGGTTTTTCCCCGACACGGGCGCCTCGTCGCGGAGGCCTTCTTCATAGCGTCCCTTGATACGTCCGCGGGCATCGCGCAGCAGGATTTCCATGCCTTTCTTCCCGCGCAGGATTTTTTCATACGACCGTTCCACGCCTTCGCGGCCGGCATAGTCGCCCAGTGCATAATAGCGGTCGTTTTCCATGTCCCGTTTGCTTACTTCGCCGATATTGCCCAGCAGCAGAGCGGCATTCGGATAGCCGTATTCCCGGACGGTACGGTGCTGGAGGTAAAATCCCGGAAACTTGTAGAGCTTTTCCTGCAACATACCGTATTCGCCCGTGGACAGCTGGTTCATAAAGACCTGGGGAAGGTACTGGGAATAACCCGGGTTCTGGCTTCTGTTCCTGATGTCCCGGATACGTTTGCTGAAAAATTCCCGGGTTATGCCGAGCGTGTTACAGAAGTCAATCGTGTCGAAAGGCTGTATCTCCTTCATGATTAGCATGACGTCATAGGCCGACCGGTTATAGACCAGCAGTTTGTCGTTCCGGTCGTAGATCACGCCCCGTGCCGGATAGAGCATCTTTTTCAGGAACGCATTGCTGTCTGCCCAGTCTTTATATTCATTGCTCACAAGTTGCAGGTTGATCAGACGAATCATGAAAATGAGCATCACACAGACAACCGCCGCGATAAATACGTATCGCCTGTTTTCATACCGATATTTGCTTCTGTTAATCACTGCCTTTTCTTTTTACGTTAAAAGCTTCGAGTACAAAGATACACACGGTGGTCAAAACAACGCTTGCCAAAATACGGAGAAAGAGAAACACAGGATCGAAAAGGGAAACGGATTCAATCAGAAACAGAGTCACATGGTGAATGGCGGTCAGCGTCGCTGCATATCGCATAAAAGCAGCGCTGCCGAACGTGTGATACGAAGGCGTCACATTCTCCATTATTTCCTTTTCCACATACACCCTGATCAGCGGATAACGCAGAAAACCGATGAGCGTACAGGCCGCGGCATGCATTCCCGGCGTATTGGAAAATATATCAATGACAAGCCCCAGGAGAAAGGAGATTAGAATACCCTGTGAACGGGTGATCTGCATCGGGAGTTTCAAGATGACACAGATGTACAGAAACGGCTCCACAATTCTGAACAGGTGGAGATTGTTCAGCACCCACACCTGCAGCAGGACAAAGACTGCGAACCGGAGGATGGTTTTCAGTATCGGCTTAATCATTTTTTCGTGCCTCCCGTTCTACGGCCCACTGTTCCTGTTGAAAACCGTTTCGTATCACCCACACGTTTTTCAGTCGCTGAAAATCCGTAGCCAGTTTCACTCTCAGAGAATAGAAGTTGTGGTTGCGGGTATTATCCATTTCGACTGCCGTCCCCACCCGTATGCCGGGCGGGAAGATGGCCGAAAAACCGCTTGTGACAATGGTGTCGCCTTTCTGAAACTCCACATGATTCGGTAATTCTTCCAGATTGGCATACTGTGCATCCCGACCGTCCCACGAGAGCGAGCCATAAAAATCGCCGTTTTTCAGTTTGCAGCTGAGTCTGGATTTCGGATTCAACAGAGGAATCACGACTGAAAAATGCTCGTTGACGGTGGATACAATCCCGACAACGCCCAGAGCGGATACGACACCCATGTCCGGCCGGATGCCGTCTTGCGATCCCCTGTCGATGGTAAAGTAGTTGTACAGGCGTATCACACTGCTGTTTATCACTCTCGCCGTGATGTAACGGTATCGCCCGGCAATGGAGTCGGGCATCACATCGGCATATGCAAACGAATCGGTTCTCAACGTCTCCAGCTGCTGTTCCAGGTTCAGGATTTCCAGTTCGAGCAAGCCGTTACGTTCAAACAGGTTTCTGTTTTCTTCCCGTAACTGGAGATAAGACATGACCGTCCCCGATACAGAAGATATATATCCGAAAGCCGTATTGGCCGAACTCAGAAATATATTCCGCTGATAGGCATTATAGCGATACAGAAGCATGAACGAAAGAACTTCGCATACTATAAATACAAACCAATGCCTTTTCCCGAAAAGAAATTCAAACAATTTCTGCATGAGGGAACAGTCTTTTCTTTTCTGCCGGCGAACGGTTCCATGAACTATTTCGCCGACGGAAAAACGGTAAACCTGCCGGTAGTTATTTAATTAGAAATTTGTATCTGTCAATATTTTTCAAGGCAATGCCCGTCCCTTTGGCCACGGCATGCAGCGGGTCTTCTGCTACATGGAAAGGGATATTGATCTTGTCGCTGAATCGCTTGTCCAGTCCCCGCATCAATGCTCCTCCGCCGGTCAGGTAAATGCCGTTATGAACGATGTCGGCATACAGTTCGGGCGGAGTTTGCTCCAATGCGCTCAGGATGGCCGCTTCCATTTTGGAGATGGACTTGTCCAAACAGTGTGCGATCTCCTGATACGAAATCGGAACTTCCATCGGGAGCGCCGTCATCTGATTCGGCCCGTGGACAACAAAGTCTTCGGGCGGATTTTCCAGCGAAGTCAGCACGGAACCCACATTTATTTTAATGGATTCGGCCGTCCGTTCGCCTACTTTCATGTTGTGCTGGCGGCGCATGTACTCCATGATGTCTTCCGTCAGGTCGTCGCCGGCAATACGAATGGAGCGGTTGGAAACAATGCCTCCGAGGGAGATGACCGCGATTTCCGTGGTTCCGCCGCCGATGTCGACAATCATGTTCCCTTCCGGCGCTTCCACATCGACCCCAATGCCTATCGCTGCCGCCATCGGTTCGTAGATCATGTATACGTCCCGGCCGCCGGCATGTTCGGCCGAGTCACGCACGGCGCGAATCTCGACTTCCGTACTGCCCGACGGGATACAAATCACGATGCGCAGCGGCGGCGAGAACCAGTGATTTTTGAAATTAATCATCTTGATCATGCCGCGAATCATCTGCTCCGCCGCGTAAAAATCCGCAATCACACCATCGCGCAACGGCCTTACGGTACGGATATATTCAGGCGTTTTCCCGTCCATCAGACGGGCCTGTTCGCCTACGGCCAGGACTTTTTCCGTTCGCCGGTCCAAAGCTACTACCGACGGCTCATCAACAACGATTTTTCCGTCGTTTACAATGATGGTATTGGCCGTACCCAAATCAATGGCAATTTCTTGTGTAAAAGAAAAGAATCCCATATATAGTCTGTCTTAATTTTCCATTAATGTTTAAAATGACGGATCCCTGTCCGTACCATACTGATTCCATGAGCATCGCAATATTCAATCGAAAGTTTGTCATTAATCGACCCTCCCGGCTGAACGATGGCCGTAATGCCTGCATTGTCTGCGATTTCCACGCAGTCGGCAAACGGGAAAAAGGCGTCCGAGGCCATCACGGCGCCGTTCAGATCGAATCGAAACGAACGCGCTTTTTCGATGGCCTGTTTCAGGGCGTCTACTCGCGACGTCTGTCCGATTCCGCTTGCACAGAGTTGTTTGTTTTTCACCAGCGTGATGGCATTGGATTTACTGTGCTTCACCAATTTGTTGGCAAACAGCAAATCTTCCGTTTCCCGCCCGTTCGGAATTTTCAGCGTCATGGGTTTCAGGTCGGCGGCTGTCTGAATGCTCACGTCTCGGTCCTGCAACAAGACACCGTTTAACAATGAACGGTATTGCCGCTTTTGCAGTCCGTTTTGCTTGCGCAGCAGGATAATCCGGTTCTTCTTCTGCGCCAGTACCTCCAGCGCGTCGGTCATGTAATCGGGAGCGATGAGGACTTCAAAGAATATCTTGTTGATTTCTTCGGCGACTTCCCGGTCAATCACTTCGTTGGCAACCAGGATACCGCCAAATGCGGAAACCGGATCGCCGGCCAGTGCATCCTTCCACGCTTCCGCGACCGTTGGACGGGAAGCAATGCCGCACGCATTGTTATGTTTCAGAACGGCAAACGTCAGTTCGTCGAACTCGTCGATCAGCGAAAGCGCCGCGTCAATATCGAGCAGGTTGTTATATGAAATATCCTTGCCGTGTAACTGGTCGAACAGGTCTTCAAATTTTCCGAAGAAAATCCCTTTTTGATGTGGATTTTCTCCATAACGCATGAGTTTCGGTTCGTTGATTGCCACCCGGAATGCGCTGTCGTCGCCCTGGTCAAAATAATTGAAAATGGCGCTGTCGTAGGCCGACGAGACGGCAAAAGCCTCCCTGGCAAACCAGCGTCTTTCCTCCTGACCGGTCACTGCGCCTTTTTCTTCCAGCAGTTGCATCAGCGGAGCATACTGTGCCCTGGAGGCAACAATCACTACGTCTCTGAAGTTTTTAGCTGCCGCACGAATCAGGGAGATACCTCCGATATCTATTTTTTCAATCACGGCTGCCTCGTCGGCGCCTGAGGCCACGGTTTCTTCAAACGGATAGAGGTCGACAATCAGCAGGTCGATTTCCGGAATTTTATACTGTCCGGTTTGTTTCCGGTCGCTTTCGCTGTCGCGGCGCGTCAGAATACCGCCGAATACTTTTGGATGCAGTGTTTTCACCCGTCCGCCCAGAATGGAAGGATATCCCGTCAAGTCTTCCACCGCCTCGCAGGGTATGCCCAGCGATTCGATGAATGCCTGCGTTCCGCCCGTAGAGATAAGGCTGACTCCTTCCTGATGAAGTTTTTTGAGGATGTCATCCAGTCCTTCCTTATGATAAACGGATATTAATGCTCTTTTTATTCGTTTCTCCGTCATTGTTTAAGCTCATTATATAATTGTCCCCTTTTTTTTCCATGCAAAAGTATGGATTTATTCCGAAACACTCTCTATAATAATTATAGAAAAGACCCTGAAAGCAAGGCATAACCGTTATCTTGCCCGTACAGGCATAAAAAACGGCAAGGGTTTTCTCCTGTCATACAGGGTTTTTACATGCAGGGAGGGGTGCATTTTCAGGCTGTTGCGGTATCCGGGCAATGAATATGCCTGCAAAAAAACGGGTACTCCCCAACCATCGCGACAGGCAGTATCAATATGAATGAATGCGGAGTTGCAACTACTGAAAACAGGTGTCGCAAACTCCCGCAAGTTATTCTCTCTGTGTCATCAGGTGAGGATTTGGTCTGCTTTTTTCCGTCAGTTAAAAACAGATGGCCATAAATCAAACTCTTTTCCTGCCCGGAAGTACGAAGGACTTGCTTCGCGCTCCTGTCTCCTGTAACCACAGACTTATAAGTCTGGACATCGCATACCGGTAAGTATGGAGACCCAAGACTTATAAGTATGGAGACTCCATACTGGTAAGTCTGGGGTTGCATACCAAAATCAGACCACCGTGATGATGTTCGGATACTCGCAGGTGCATATATTTTCGGTAAACTTCTTCGAGTTGCCGGTCGCCTGCATGGCGACTTTTCCTTTCCGGTTTCCGGCCGAAACTGCTGCCGGAAGCACGAACTGAAGTTTTTTCGGGGTGTTGGGCGAGAGGTGTGTGGCCGGAATGTGGACGGTTGTCACTCCGTCTTCGCAGGTATTGATAAACAAATGAATTAAAAAAAAGCATCCCGCGGGATGCTTTTTTCAGTGAGACAGCCTCATCAGGTCATCAGGTCCTTGAATTTGCTGAATATCCGTTCTTTGGCCGACTGGTTCGGTTTGAAGTTCTCCGAAACGGCCATGGCTTTCATTTTCTCCTTTTCCGAAGAAGAAAGTCTTTCCGGGATATATACGCTTACATTGACCAGCAGGTCGCCCGTGCCGTAACTGTTCACCGATGGGAGTCCCTGGTTACGGAGCCGGAGGATTTTGCCCGGTTGCGTGCCGGGTTCGATTTTCACTTTTACCTTCCCGCTGATGGTGGGCACCTCGACCGAATCGCCCAGCGTGGCCTGCGGGACTGTCAGCAGCAGATTGTATACCAGATCGTTTTCGTCGCGAAACAGTTCCGGATGTTTTTCCTCTTCGATCAGTACCAGCAAATCTCCGGCGACACCGCCGCGCCGCGCGGCATTGCCCTTGCCGCGCATCGCAAACTGCATGCCTTCGCCCACGCCGGCGGGAATGTTCAGCGTAATGATTTCTTCGGCCTGAGTAACGCCTTCGCCGTTGCAGGCCGGACATTTTTTGGTGATTGTTTTTCCGGAACCCTGACACGTGTGGCATGTCGACCGCGACTGCATTTGACCCAGGAACGTAGTGGTTACATGAACCACATAACCGCTTCCCTTGCAGGTCGGACAGGTCGCAATCGCTTTGTCGTTTTCCGCACCGCTGCCATGGCATTTGGAGCAGGAAACGTATTTCCGCACCTTGATTTTTTTCTCGACGCCGGTTGCTATTTCCTTCAAATTCAACTTGACCTTTACACGCAAATCGGAACCGCGCGATGATGCGTCGAATCTGCCGGTGAAACTGCTGAAATGACCGCCGAACAGATCGCCGAACTGCGCAAAGATATCCTCCATCGACATGCCGCCGCTGAAGCCTCCGCCCTGCGCGGCGCCTTCGAAGCCGGCATGTCCGAAACGGTCATAGCGTTGCCGTTTCTGATCGTTGCTCAACACGTCGTAAGCTTCGGCCGCTTCCTTGAATTTTTCTTCGGCCGCCTTGTCGCCCGGATTCTTGTCCGGATGATATTGAATCGCTTTTTTGCGGTATGCCTTCTTGATGTCTTCGGCAGACGCATTTTTGCTCACTTCCAGCACTTCATAATAATCTCTTTTTGCCATATTGTCGCTTTGTTGAATCGCCGGTAAAGACCGGTAACTGTCAGTTATTCTCCTACTACTACTTTTGCATGACGGATGACTTTCTCATGCAGCACATAACCTGTCTGTATGCAGTCCAGCACCTTGCCCTTCTGTTCGTCGTCCGGCGCCGGAACCGTTGCTATGGCTTCAAAATGCTCCGTATCGAACGGTTTGCCGATCGCTTCAATCGGTCTGACGCCCTGTTGCGAGAGATAGGCCGTGAATTTGCCGTATATCAGTTCAATGCCCTGCACGACGGCTGTCAGGTCTTCGGTCTGGCGAATGTTGCTCAACGCGCGTTCGAAATCGTCGATAACGGGCAGCAAATTGATCAGCACGGTTTCGCCGCCGCTTTTAATCAATTCCGCTTTTTCGCGCAAGGTGCGCTTCCGGTAGTTGTCAAATTCGGCCATCAAACGCAGATAGGAATCATTTAGTTCACTGTATTTTCCTTCCCTGTTTTCGGTTTCTGCCGGTTCTTCGGCTCTGTCAGCATCTTCCGCCAAATTGTCGGCTTTGGCCGTATCTGCTGACATGTTTTCAAGTTCATCCTGTAATTTCGTCTCTTCGTTTGCTTCCGTATCCGGTTTCATTTCCGGTTTCACCTGTTTATTTTTATTGCTCATAACCTGATCAAAAATATTATATTGCTTTTATTCTTAGATAAATAAAACATTTCTCACTTGCGTGCAATCCGTTTCCGCATCACACATTTATTACTGCTCTCCTATCAAATATGCTGCCAAGTGCACCGGCATCCGCCAAAACCTTCGGCGCAAATATGGGCGTTTCCCTGAACGGGGAGAAAAATAAAGGGAAACCTCTGTCGGGGTTATGCGCCTGGAGGCGATGACATACCCCGCACCGGCTTCCCTTGATGAGACCGGGGATGTGCCGGCGGAGCGATGCGGCTTACAGCATCCCTTTTGTAGTCGGCAACTCATACCTGTAGATGTCGCGCCTGACAGCCATTTTGATGGCTTTGGCCAGGGCCTTGAAGATGCCTTCCGCCTTATGATGTTCGTTCTCGCCTTCTGCCCGGATGTTCAGATTCATCCGGGCTGCGTCGCTCAGCGACTTGAAGAAATGCAGAAACATTTCGGTCGGTACGTCTCCGATTTTTTCACGTTTGAAGGTGACGTGATAGACTAACCACGCGCGTCCGCCGAAATCCAGCGCCACTTGACACAGGCAATCGTCCATCGGCAGGCAGAAACCGTACCGTTCCGTCCCTCGCCGGTCGCCCAGTGCCCGGGCCAGCGCTTCGCCCAGTGCAATCGCCGTATCTTCGATCGTATGGTGTTCGTCCACCTGTAAATCGCCTTTCACCCGGACGGTCAGGTCCATGCCCGCATGTTTGCCGATCTGGTCGAGCATGTGGTCGAAAAAACCCAGTCCGGTAGCAATTTCCGTCCGTCCGGTACCGTCCAGGTTCAGGGAGACGGACACATCCGTTTCGCGAGTGGTGCGCCTTACGGTGGCCGTCCGTTCGCCGGCAAAAAGATATTCGGCAATCCGGTCCCAGTTCGCGGCAACAAACGCTCCGGGGGCAGGCAGCGAATCCGTTGTCCCGGAGGCTATCAGTACCGCCTTGCAGCCCAGGTTGCCGGCCAGTTCCACATCCGTCGTCCGGTCGCCGATCACATACGAGTTCTCCAGATCGTAGGCGCCGGTCAGGTAGCGCGTAAACATGCCGGTTCCCGGTTTGCGGTTGGGCGAATGTTCCTCCGGCAGAGACGGGTCAATCAGGATGTCATGAAATACAATCCCCTCGTCCGCCAGTACCTGCAACAGCTTTGCCTGCACCGTCTCAAAGCGGTTCTGCGGGTATGTCGGCGTCCCCAGTCCGTCCTGGTTGCTGGCCATGACCAGTTCAAAGTCAAGATGCCGGCTGATAAAATACAAATTCCGGATCACGCCCGGCAGAAATCGAAGCTGCTCCAGGGTGTCTGTCTGAAAGGTTGCCGGAGGCTCCACAATCAGCGTGCCGTCGCGGTCTATGAATAATACTCTTTTTTTCATCATGCGTTCAAAACAGTTTCATGTACTATTTCAGTAGAGGTCTTTGTAGGATTGCGTCCTGCCGGTTTTCAGCCTGTCCGGTTCACGGACGTAGCTGTCAATCTGTCTGCGTTCCCTGCCGGTTACGAAATGCCGGAGAAACTCCAGCACGGCTTCCTGTCCGTCATCCATCTTTTCTTCCGCTATTTCATGGGCGGCGCCTTCAAAGGAGATAAACCAGTACGGGGAGTGATTCTTTCTCAGACTGCCGGCTATTTTGCCGGAACCGGCAAAGTTCAGCCTGAAAAAGCGGATTCCTTTCCAGGGGACAATCCGGTCTCTGTTTCCGTGGAACAGCAGGAGGGGACAGGGCTGCGTGTTCCATTTCAGTGCGCCGTCGGTACTGAATATCGCGCCGGAGAAGGCAATCACTCCCGCATAGCGAAAACCGGCCGGGAGCACCTGCGTCCCTTCCGGCGATCGGCAGTTTTCATATTCGGCCTGCAAAGCCGTGATGGCTCCGGCACTGGAACCGGAAACCACCATGCGCAAGGGGTCTATGCGCCAGGCTTCGGCTTGTTGCAGAACAAACACTGTAGCATCATAGAGGTCGCTGACGGCCATCCGGATTGCATTCAACAGGGGTTGATGGTTGGTCGGGCCGATCCGGTGTTTGCCGCCGGCCAGTCCCAGACGGTAATCAATCGAAACGACCGTATAGCCGTTTGTTGCCAGGTAATGGAAATAGTTCCGGTAACGTTCGGCATCCCGGCGTCCGTTCGTAAATCCGCCGCCGAACACGAACATCACGCAGGCCTGCGTTTCCGCAGCGTCCTTCCGGCGGTATTTGTCCAGCTTAAGTTCGCAGGTATCTTTCCTTGCATACACAAAGGTTTGTCTGTCAATGGCCGCCTCCGGCGCCACGCTTCCCGTCTGTCCCCACAGCGGCAGCACAGTCCAGACAAGGATGATCAGAAATTGAAGTTTCATATCGGTTTAAATTACTGTTCACAACGCAGGTTCAGCCTGACGGATATCCTGCGTATTTGCTGCAAAAATACATAAAATCTCAGCACTAAACCAGTGGTTAGTGGTTAGTGATGAGTGGTTAGTGACGCGAAGCGGCGCCTGCCTGTCCCGTTTCGCACCATTAACCGTTAACCGCCAATCACTAATCACTGTGTACAGTACCGGAGATTTTACGTACATTTGTTGCCTGCATTGCCTGCGGGTGAGTGCGAGTATTTCTTTATATTGAAAACTGTCTGAATGAAAGATTTTATCCGTATCCTGAAACGATTTATTCCGCCCTATAAAAAATATATGGTATGGAACATCGTCTTTAATTTCCTGTCCGCCGTTTTAAATCTGAGCGCCTTTGCGCTGATTATCCCCATCCTGAATATCCTGTTCAAGGTGGAAGACAAAGCGTATGAGTTCATGACGTGGAACTTTCATCCGGCATCGTCGGATTCGTGGAAGGAACTGCCCGGCATTGCAAGCAACAATTTCTACTGGTATATCAGCGAACTGATCGGCGCGCAGGGCGCGACCCGCACGCTCCTGCTGGTCGGCGCGTCGCTGGTGGTGATGACTTTCTTCAAGGTGGCGGCCATGTATCTGGCGTTCTATACGATGATCCCGATACGAACGGGCGTGGTCCGCGACATCCGGAACCGAATCAACCGGAAAATTACGGAACTGCCGCTGGGTTTCTTCTCCGAAGAACGGAAGGGCGACATCATTGCCCGCATTTCGGGCGACGTGAACGAGATTGAAACTTCCATCATGAGTTCGCTCGACATGCTGTTCAAAAACCCGATGATGATTCTTATCTATCTGCTGGCGATGATTTTTATCAACTGGCAACTCACGCTGTTCGTACTGATCCTTTTGCCGATGGCCGGCTACGTGATGGGGCAGGTGGGAAAGAAACTGAAGCGGAAGTCGCTGCTCGGACAGAGCCAGTGGGGCGCCCTGATGAGCCAGATCGAAGAGACGCTGAGCGGTCTGCGCGTCATCAAGGCATTCAACGCCGAGAAAAAAATACAGGAGCGCTTTGAGCAGACCAACGAAACCTTCCGACGCACCACTCACCGCATTTACAGCCGGCAGCAAATGGCGCATCCGCTGAGTGAATTTCTCGGAACGCTGACGATCGTCATTATCCTCTGGTACGGCGGGATGCTCATCCTCGGAGAACACAGCCCGATCGACGCCTCGGTGTTCATCTTCTATCTTGTTGTATTCTATAGCATCATCAATCCTGCCAAGGAATTGAGCAAGTCGGTGTATGCCATCCAAAAGGGAATGGCGTCCGTCGAGCGGGTGGATAAAATCCTGGAAGCGAAAAGTCATATCTGCTCCCCGGAGCATCCCAAACCGGTGGCGCTGAACGAAGCCATTGAATACCGCGGCGTCTGGTTTCGCTACCATCAGGACTGGATACTGAAAGGCATCGACCTGCGGATTGAGAAAGGCAAAACGGTGGCGCTGGTCGGGCAGTCCGGTTCGGGAAAAAGTACGCTCGTCGATCTGCTGCCCCGCTTCTATGACGTGGAAAAAGGACAGGTTACGATTGACGGAACGGACGTGCGGGAGGTGTCGCTCCACGATCTGCGGGAACTGATGGGTAACGTAAATCAGGAGGCGATCCTCTTCAACGACACGTTCTACCGAAACATCGTTTTCGGCGTCGAACAGGCAACGCCCGAACAGGTGAGAGAGGCAGCCCGGATTGCAAATGCGCACGAGTTTATCATGGCCACGGAAAACGGCTATGATACCAATATCGGCGACCGTGGCGGCAAACTCTCCGGCGGACAGCGCCAGCGCATCAGCATCGCCCGCGCCATACTGAAAAACCCGCCGATTCTGATTCTCGACGAAGCAACGTCGTCGCTCGACACCGAATCGGAACGCTTAGTACAGGAAGCGCTCGAAAATCTGATGCGAAACCGTACGACGATTGTCATTGCCCACCGCCTCTCGACCATCCGCACTGCCGACGAAATCTGCGTCATGCACGAAGGCGAAATCGTGGAACGCGGACATCACGACGAACTGATCCTGCGCGACGGCTATTACCGGAAGCTGTGCGACATGCAGCGCTTCTGAAATGCCGACTATTTTTTCTTTTGAGGTGCGTGCTGTTACAAGTCCCCGCAGGACTTACCGTTCTTTATGTACGTCTGGGGGGGTGTCTCAAAGGGAGACAGTTTCCTTTTTGTATTCAGGCGGCACAAGCCCTGTTTTCCCCAACCCGATTGAGTTTGACGGATTTCTGGCAACCCGGACGAAAAACGGTGAAAACATGCAGGAGAAATGCGCTTTGTTTCGCTCCTGGCGGATTATGCCCCGCATTTTTACGTTTCCGGTGTAATTTCTGCACATGGAAGGCAACGGCGAACAGGGCAAAGTTCGTCAAAAGTTGCATTCGCTACTTGAATCTGCGTATCTTAAAAAAGAGTTAGCCTTTTGCGGGGAAAAAAAAAGCGTTATCTTTGCACTGTTTTTGACAATAGATGGTGAGGATAGCTCAGTTGGTCAGAGCATTGGATTGTGGTTCCAAGGGTCGTGGGTTCGAACCCCATTCTTCACCCATAAAGGCTTTAGTTTATTGAAAACCCGTAATACATAGAACAAGAAATGTCTGTGACTGCAATAAATTAGGTGTAGATAGACAGTTATTCTGAAGATTTTGCCGATTTTGTTTTTGTATGCTTAGTGTCGCAGCTAAGTGAAAATAAAATTATGGCACGCAAAAAGTAAAGCAATTATATGGCCACATCTCAACGATTGCGTAACACATCCACAGACAAGAAAGAAAGTAAGGACGCGCGTCTACAACGGTTTTGAATCGTTCAAAACCAAGGCAGAAAGATATAAATATACAGAGAAACTCATTGAAGAGTATAACAGAACATTAAAGTCGGGATGGAGATCGTTCGACTCGCCTGAAACAAAGCAATATGTCGATGAATTAAAATATCATGCCGAAGCAAAGATGACTGGACACAAATCAGTTACAAAGTCATATATCCTTCTGCTTCTGTCCGAATATCTTATATGGAAACGCCCAACGGTCAAACATTCATCTTTTCTCGACTATCAGTTGGCGTTGCGTCAGTTTTCATTGGATATAG
>JAISMO010000045.1 GCA_031276675.1 Tannerella sp. | reverse complement strand
CGCGGACGGGACAGGAAATATACTTTTCCGGTTGTTGCAATTCGGTAAAGATGCGCGGTTTTATCCACATACAGGTAATTGTTACTGCGGATATCCTCAAACGACTGTATTCCTATGGGCAAATTCTTCATAACCGACAATTTTTTCGCAAATATACAAAAACGAAATGACGTAATTAACCCGAAATACAAAGACAGGGAGGGCATGACCCTGTCTTTGCCGCATAATCTCCGTATTCGTTTTACTGTTCTTTCTGCAAGACCCGAACGTCCTTTTCGCGTTCTTTCAGAGTAACTTTCAGGTTCTCCATAACTGCCAATCAGGGCAACGGACAAAGAGCCGGAGAGAAAGAGCCGTCTTTCAACCCCGGCTATTTCGCCGCCGGATCTGTTATATTAAATGTACATACTGATGATAGCCTCATAGAGTTCCTGCTTGCCGCTGATCTGCTTCGGTTCGCCGTCACGGGCGGCAATGCCGCGCAGGTCTTCGAGCGTCAGCCGGCCTTCTTCAAATGCCTTACCCTCGCCTGTATCAAACGAGGCATAACGGGCAGCACGCAGTTTCCGAAAGTCCGACTGTTCGAGCACGTTTACTGCCGTTACCAGTGCGCGGGCAAAGGTGTCCATACCGGAGATGTGCGCGATGAAGATATCCTCGAGGTCGGTCGAACTGCGGCGAGTCTTGGCGTCGAAGTTCGTACCTCCGCTGCCCAGACCGCCGGCTTCGATAATCACCAGCATCGCCTGAGTCAGCTCGTAGATATCGACGGGAAACTGGTCGGTATCCCAACCGTTCTGGTAGTCACCGCGGTTGGCATCGATGGAACCCAGCAAACCGGCATCGGCAGCCACCTGCAATTCGTGCTCAAACGTATGGCCGGCCAGCGTGGCATGATTCACCTCGATATTGATTTTGAAATCTTTGTCCAGCGCATAGTGGCGCAGGAAACCGATAACGGTCTCTGTATCTGCATCGTACTGGTGCTTGGTCGGTTCCATCGGCTTGGGTTCAATTAGGTAAGTCCCCGTGAAGTTCTGCCTGCGTCCGTAGTCGCGGGCAATGGTGAGCAGCTGTGCCAGATGGTCTTTCTCGCGCTTCATGTCCGTGTTCAGCAGACTGAAATAGCCTTCGCGACCGCCCCAGAACACGTAATTGGCGCCCCCCAGTGCGATGGTGGCGTCAATGGCGTTCTTAATCTGTGCCCCGGCCCATGCCACGGAAGCAAATTCAGGATTGGTGCCGGCGCCGTTCATGTAACGCGGATGGCCGAACACATTGGCCGTACCCCAGAGCAGCTTTATGCCCGAAGCCGTCTGTTTCTCCTTCGCATAATCCACGATTTTTGCCAGATTGCTTTCATATTCCGTCAGCGAATGGCCTTCTTCTACCAGATCCACGTCGTGGAAGCAGTAGAACGGAATACCGATTTTTGTCATAAACTCAAACGCCGCATCCATTTTATACCTGGCACGGCTGATGGCATCCGACGCATTGTTCCAGGGGAACTTTTTCGTGCCCGGTCCGAACGGGTCGCTGCCTTCGGCACACAGCGTATGCCAGTAGGCCATCGAAAAACGAAACCACTCCTTCATGGTTTTACCCAATACAACATGGTTTTCATCATACCAGCGGAAAGCGAACGGATTCCTGCTTTCCTTTCCTTCATAATTAATTTTCCCGATTCCGGGGAAAAACTCTTTGTTACCTGTTAATATTACCATAATAATTTTTTTTTAATGGGGTGCAATATACAGCGTGCAGGGCGCTCGGGAAAAGAGGCACACGGTACACAGAGCAAAATGCACGGCCGGTTATTAAATCGTTTTGCGATAAGTCATCAACTCATGTTACGCATGATCCGTCGGGCAGCCTCGACGCAGGCAGTCAGACCGTTTCCGTTTAATAATGCATACCGGATGCCTGAACAGGTGCATGTCGGGCGCCTGATGTAATGCACAGCGGCGTGTCTGCCACAGCGAGGGCAATCGGGCGGCCCTGTCGGCGAGGGATAGGCCCGGATGCCGCGTAACATGAGTTATTAAGTTGCGTATCATGTGCGATACTGTTTTTGCCATGATCATTCCTTTACTTGCCGTCTGTTTCATAAACCTTCCTGATACTGTCCCGGTAAATAATTCTTCCAGCGGTGATATGCCGCCTCATACCGTTCATAATTTTCCGGTTCCGGTTCTATCACGGCCAGGCGTTCGAGACCGGCGAACGCTTCCGTGCCGGAGGCATAGATGCCTGCACCGATGCCTGCGCCTCCGGCTGCGCCGGCCGCACCGTCCGTATCGTAGAGTTCGACAGTCGCTCCGCTTATACCGGCCAGGGTCCGACGAAATACCGGACTCAGGAACATATTGGCGTTCCCGGCGCGTATCAGGCTGATATCCATACCCATTCCGGACATGATTTCCATACCGTACCGGAACGAAAAGACAATGCCTTCCTGCGCCGCCCTGACAATATCCGCCTGACTGTGAATATTAAAATTGATACCGTGTAATGAACATCCGGTTTCCCGGTTTCCCAGCATACGCTCGGAGCCGTTTCCGAAGGGAATAACGGACAGGCCTTTACTTCCGACGGGCGATTGTGCTGCCAGGCTATTCATGTCGCTGTAGCTAATGCCCGCCGAAACGATATTGCGTCTGATCCAGGAATTGAGGATACCCGTTCCGTTGATGCAGAGCAGGACGCCCAGACGAGTCTGTTCCGCCGTATGGTTGACGTGTGCAAACGTGTTTACGCGCGACTGCGGGTCATAACCGACCTGCCCCAATACCCCGTAAACCACGCCCGACGTACCGGCAGTCGAAGCGATTTCACCGGGATGGAAGACGTTCAGCGAAAGGGCATTGTTCGGCTGGTCACCGGCGCGGTAGCATACAGGCGTACCTTCCTTGAGTCCCAACTCCGCAGCTGCAGCCGCCGAAACCAAACCCTGCACGCCGAAAACGGACGTGATTTCGGGAACGAAACTCCGCTCGAAACCGAAATAATCCAGTACATCGTCCGACAGTTTTCCCTCCTTGAAATCCCAGAAAACGCCTTCGGAAAGTCCCTCTACCGTCATGGCTATCTCATCGGTCAATTTCATGCCGATGTAGTCGCCCGGCAACATAAACTTGTCGATTTGATCGTAAATGTGCGGTTCGTTTTCTTTGACCCAGGCTAATTTCGCCGCCGTAAAATTACCCGGCGAGTTCAGCAGATGCGAGAGGCACTTTTCCGGTCCGATCGCCGCAAACGCCTTTTCACCATAGGGCACCGCCCGGCTGTCGCACCAGATAATCGCCGGTCGCAACACCTGTTTGTTTCTGTCAACCAGCACCAGACCATGCATCTGCCAGGAAATACCAATCGCCTTGATTGCATCGGCGGCAATACCCGACTGTTTTAATACCGACTCACTGGCTAATTTAAGACTGGTCCACCACGACTGAGGATGCTGTTCCGCCCATCCCGGTTTCTCCGCAATAATCGGCATCTCCGTTTTAGGAAAAAAATCCCGTGCAACGATTTTCCCCGATCCGGCTTCCACCAGACAGGCTTTCACCGACGAACTTCCTATGTCATATCCTAATAAATACATTTTTTTTATCTCCGTCAAGTCCGAATACCACGCAATCACCGACACATATGTAATGAATAGATTTTGTTTCCACAGTATTCTGTCTTTACCTTTTCAATTTGTTTCCGCAAATGTAAAAATAAAAATCTTCTCTATTCGGATTTTCCCTCCTCTATTCTGTTAAATATATAAAACACAATTGCTTCCAAGTCATCAAAAATATAATGAAGACAAAAGGAACGGGCGTGTTCCGTTTGAAAGCTATTCTTCAGTTCATCATGAATCGTTTCTGTCAGAGCGTTTACGTATCAGGATTCACTCTTTCGATCACAAGGTGGTTTTTCATGTTGCTTTTGATGCCGGTGACCAACACCGTTATCCGAAAGCATCTCAAAAAGAAATGAGGAGATATGGTCTCTGCATCGAATAACCCAAACAGTTTCTTTAATGGTTTCCCGTGAAAAATTAATCCTCCAGCGCCTGCTTTAAGTCGGCGATAAGGTCATCAGTGTTTTCCAGTCCGACGGATAACCGGAAAATCCCGTCGCCGGCAAAGGCATTCCATGACGCCAATTGTTCAGGTACGGCAAACTTGAACGACGTCAGCAACAAGTCTTCGCTGTGGAGGTAGAAAACAAGTGAACGGTGATGCCCCAGCGAAACAGCATAATGAATGATATTCAACCTGTCGGCCAGTTTTCGTGCTGCCGCCCTGCCGTTTTCCACCTGAAACGTAAGAATTCCGGAAAAGTTCTTCATCTGTTTCTGCGCCAGAGCATGTTGCGGATGCGAAGGCAAGCCGGGATAAATCACTCGCTTTACCTTCGGATGCTGCTCCAGCCAGGCAGCTACCGCCAGCGCATTTTCCTGATGCACCCGCATACGGAGAGGAAATGTAGCCATTCCCCTCAGAATTAGCCATGCATTGAAGGGGCTTAACGTTCCGCCCAGACGGATGGCCGTCTTTTTACGCAGGGGAATCAGGTCAGCCCTCGCACCCAGAATCACACCGCCCAATGCATCGCCGTGACCGCTCAGATATTTGGTCAGCGAATGAATGACAAAATCGGCGCCCCACAGCAACGGCCTGGTAGCTGCCGGAGTGGCAAATGTCGAATCCACCGCCAGTTTCGCACCGACACGGTGTGCCAGTTTCGCTACGGCTTCGATATCCGTCAGTCGCAACAGCGGATTACAGGGCGTCTCAATATAGACCAGGCGCGTATGGGGACGCAGAGCGGCTTCTACCGCATGCAAGTCTGACGTATCAACCTTGCTGATTTCGATATGCAACGCCGGAATCAGTTCGTTGGTCATCTCCGACAGGGCAGCGTATGCCACGTCACTCACCACTGCATGGTCGCCCGCCTTGAGTTCATGCAGCAGCAACGCCGTAATCGCGCTCATCCCGCTGGCAAATGCCACGGCAGTCTCCGCTTCTTCCAGCGCTGCCAGTTTCGTTTCCAACTGATGAATGGTCGGATTGCCCCACCGCGTATAAATCCAGGCATCATTTTCTTCCATACCCTCTACGGAAAAAGTCGTATTGCTGTCGACCGTAAATGTCGTCGACATGACCAGATTCGGTGCGGATGCATGTGTAAACGGGTCAGGCGACTCGCCTGCATGAATGGCTTTTGTCTGTTCGCCTGCCATCGGCAATAAAATTGTATTCATATCTGACTGTTGTCTTTTTAGTGGGGGCAAAGGTAATTTTGCCTCCGTAAAACCGAAATACCCTGTTTACGTCATTTTTATGCGGAGCACGGCATTGCAGATATAAAGATTCAAAGCAGGCGCTATAGGCAAGTAACAAAAATCGGTCGAAAGATATAACCTCCGACCGATTTTCTCAACAACTTTTTTTACCTTAATACCCAAAAAACCAAACTACCCACTGTCGCCAAGCTAACTACGCAGACAAATAATCCAACAAACAACGATTGCAATTCGTCTTTCAACATTTGAAATGTATTATTCTGCTCAAGCATCTCACTGACTTTATTTTCAACCAATTCCATTTGAGTTAAAATCTTATCCATCTTCCGTCCAATTAAATTTATGTCACAAAAGTATAATGGACAGAATTACCGACCAAATTATTTGAGTTAAATAACCGAAAAATATAATCGTGAATTAAAAATAGTCGCATTTTTCGGTCATAACGCGTGAAATCACTGCATCAAACAGACATATTTTTCACCAGCTTTGATGGATACGGTTTTGGTTTGTTCTTTATAGCGGATTTTGCATTTCCCGCCGTTCTTTGAAAAAATGTGTGCCGAAACCAATGTCCCGTTTTCCCACTGGAGGTCAACAACCCAGCCGCCGCGGGCGCACAGGCCGGTGATTTTTCCGGACTGCCAGTCGGGCGGCAGGGCCGGTAGCAAATGCAATTCCCCGTTATGGCTTTGCAACAGCATTTCGGCAATGCCCGCCGTTCCTCCAAAATTGCCGTCTATCTGGAACGGCGGATGCGTATCGAACAGGTTATTCAGGGTCGATTTGGCAAGCAACGCCTGCACATGTTCCCCTGCATTTTTGCCGTCCAGCAGGCGGGCGTAGAAATTGATCACCCATGCACGGCTCCAGCCCGTATGTCCGCCGCCGTTTGACAGGCGACGCTCCAGCGTTTTTTTCGCTCCCTCAAACAGGACGGGCGTGGAGGGGGTAATCATTGTGCCGGGATGCAAACCGAAAAGATGTGAGACGTGCCGGTGTCCCGGTTCGGCTTCTTCGTAATCCTCAATCCACTCCTGAATGGTATTGTAGCGTTTGCTGATGCGGACGGGCGGGAGTTTTTTCAGGGTGTTTTCCAACTGTCGCCGGAAAGCGTCGTCCTGCTTCAACAGTTTCCCGGCCCGGATGCAGGCGCGGAACAGTTCGGTGATGATTTCAACGTCAATGGTGGCGGCGTAGGTAAAGTTGAACCGCTGTCCGTCGAGCAGGTACGTGTTTTCCGGCGAGTTGGACGGCGCCGTCACCAAATAGCCGTTTTTGTCCTCCACCAGGAAGCCGAGGATAAACTCCGCCGCCTCTTTCATGCAGGGATAGGCCTCGTTGCGCAGGTAGGCCGCATCGCCCGTAAAGAGGTAATGCTCCCACTGGTGCAGGACGAGCCAGGAGGAGGCAATCGGGAAGGTTCCCCATCCCACGCCGTCGCAGATGGCGGTACGTCCGAAGGGATCGGTCAGGTGGTTCATTGTCCAGCCCGCGGAGTTATACGTTTTTTTCGCCGTGATCCGTCCGGGTGTTCTCAGTGCATTGATCAGCCGCGAGAAGGGAAGCACCGTCTCCGACAGGTTACAAACCTCCGCCGGCCAGTAGTTCATCTGAATGTTGATGTTTGTATGGAAATCCGACGACCATGCCGCCTGCATGTCCTTGCACCAGATTCCCTGCAAGTTGGCGGGAAGCAGGCCCGGCGCGCGAGAGGAATTGACCAGCAGGTAACGGCCGTACTGGAAATATAGCGCTATCAGCGGGAGATCGGTCGCACCGTCTTTCACCCGCTGCAGCCGCTCGTCGACAGGAAGGCCGCTCCGGTCGTCCGTTCCCAGCGTGAAACTCATTCGCCGCATCAGGGCGCTGTGTTCGCGGACATGCCGGTCTTTTATGCCTGCATAATCCCCTGCATCCGGTTTGTCAAGGATGTTTTTACAGATGGAAGACGGGGCAATGCTGCGGTCGAAGTCCAGTTTTTCAAAATTGTAGTCGGTGGCGGCTGTCAGAAAAAAGAGTACTTCGTCGGCATTTTCCACAAAAAAGGCATTGTTTGTCACCGTCAGTCGACCGCCCCGGTTCACGCCGCGGATGCGACCGGCAAATTTCATGTGCAGTCCGCCTTCGCTGCTTTCGGGCATCGGCAAATCCACGATCTGTCCCCTTATCTCCAGTTCGTTTTCCGACGCAGGATACGCCGTTGCATCCTGTTCGCGGACATAGGAAAGGCGGAAGGTGAGTTTGTCCGGTCCGTCGGACGCCATCCGAAGCACGAGGATATTGTCCGGCGCAGAGACGAACACTTCCCTTGTATAGCGCGTGTTATCCAGTTCATAGGCTACCGACGCCACACCCGTTTCGAGATTCAGTTCCCGGCGGTAGTTCGTCGCTTTCGGAGCGGTGGCGTCCATGAAATCTATTTTCAGTTCGCCAAACGACTGATAGGAACGAACCCGCATGGGGTCGCTTCGCAGGTATTTTTCGGACAGCTCCAGCGCCCGGCCTATATCGCCGTCGAGCAGGAGTTGCTGGATTTCCGGCAAGCGTGATGCCGCATCGGCGTCCGCTTCAATTTTGCTGCCGGCCCAAAGGCTCTCTTCGTTGAGTTGAATGGTTTCGCCGGCATAACCGCCGAACACCATCGCGCCCAGCCGCCCGTTGCCGACCGGAAGCGCTTCATGCCAGTCCTTTGCCGGCTGATTGTACCATAATACGGATTCCTGGGCGTACATCCCCGAATGGAACGCAACAAGCAAAATAAAAAGGCTTGTTTTCTTCATGTTCATTACTTTCATGTCTGTATTTATTTATGTAAAATTAGTAATCTGGCGCAAGTCCGGTACAAATATAATAAATTTCAGGAGTGGAACAATCCGGAAGATCGAACAGCGTGTATTCAAAGGGTCGTTTTTTGTCGGCTGTTTGCATGGAAACAGCAAGGACGGGTCGAAACAGCATCCGGATGAACGTATCCCTGCTCCAGCGTGAGTTCGGCGTAAGAAAAAAGGCAAAATCGGGAAAAGAGACAGGCGGTTCATCTCTTTATGGTTTAAACCCTGATATCCGGATACGGGTGCAGTACGGAAGATCGACCGGGTCTCACTCACGTTAAGGATACGGAGACCCGTCATAAGAAGTCTGTTCTTTCTTTTTATGCCTTATTTCCTGTTCCTTTTTCCTCCGTCAGCTGAAGCACAATGTCATCAAGTTATACTTCGCGCGGCATGGTCTTGTGCATGGCGCAGTCCGATAAAAATACCGTCGGGGACGGCATGTCGTTCTTCCGGAACCCGGAAGAAACGCGAACACGGCCACAGGACATTCAAAGGCCGACATCCAAAGGTAAAAGTACGGTGGGACGGTTTTTCGGCTTCAAACCGCATATCATCAATGATCGGGGAGAAATTCTTGATTCCTGATTTCCGCTCTTGTTGCTTATAATTTCCTGCCCAAAAACCATCTCTGAATCTTGATATCGCGGATACGAGCGTTTTACAGAGGAACACTCAGGTCGAACTCACGTTCAATAAAATTCATTCCCAATGAAATTGCAAACAGTTTCCTGTCAACAAATTCCAACAAAATAAAAAAAACTCCGTGTATCCATGATACGGCTACACGGAGGAAAAACAAAACACTGAAAACAGAACTTATCACTTCTTTGTTTTCTCCGAGATATTCCACGGCAAATCGGGGGGCGAGGACTTCGTGCCGGTACCGTTCTGCCTAAGGCTCTCCGAATCTCTGAACATCCAGTGCAATGCACAAAATCATACCGCACACAGTATAAACGTCATTCCGGGAATTTCCACGGACTGCGATACGAAGGCCGGATGTATCGATTGGCTTCAGCGACGTCAAACTTTCGTGTCTGCTCGTCATACACCAATGCAGCGCCGCCGATGCGCACACCGATATTCCCGATGTGAGCGTATTTGGCGCAAAGACTGCCGTTTTCAACGGTACAGGGCGTTTCCGGATTGCGCGTTTTCACACACTCCAGAAATCGGGTTACATGCGCCAGATGGTCGTTGCCGTTGGCTGTGACCTTCATCGGCAACACCCGGTCGCCTTCGGGATAGATCTCCCAGCTTTCCCGATTGGCAACCAGCGTTCCGTTGGTGCCGCGGAACCACATGCCGTAGTTCCGTTCATAAGGCCCGGTGTTCACGCCGGCGTTATTTTCCCATTCGATGAGGAAGTCCTTGAACTGATAGGTGACAGACATGGTGTCGAACGTTTCATGTGCACCGTCCGGGAAAAGAAACTTACCTCCACCACTAAGGGTCTTGAGGGGCAGAGTCTTGACGTCCATCCCCCAGAGCGCCATGTCCAGCAGGTGTACGCCCCAGTCGGTAATCAGTCCGCCGCCATAGTTCCAGAACATGCGCCAGGAACCGTGCAGGCGGTCGGCATTGAAAGGCACCTTCGGCGTCGGACCGAGCCACTGCTCATAGTCAAGTCCCTGAGGTACGGCGGTATCAGGACTCAGCGGCGGTCTGGCGGCATATATGAAGTTAGCCCATACGCGCGCCTTGCTGATTTTGCCCAGCTTGCCGCTGCGCAGATATTCAATCATCTCATGCCAGAGTTTGCCGCTACGTTGCTGCTGTCCGACCACCGTGATACGGTTGTAACGTTTGGCGGCCGCGACCATGGCGTCACATTCGGCAATGCTGTTAGCCAGCGGTTTCTCGACATAGACGTCCTTGCCGGCCTTGCATGCGTCAACGAATTGCAGGCAATGCCAATGGTCGGGCGTTCCGATGACGACGATGTCAATATCCTTGCGGTCAAGCAGTTTCCGGTAATCGACATAGGTATCCGGCCGTTTACCGTATTTTTTGGTAATTTCGTCTGCTCGATCGGACAATATTTCACTGTCAACGTCGCACAATGCCAGACAATGCACATCCTTATGCGTAAGGAAATTCGACAAGTCACCCCAGCCCATGCTCCGGCAACCGATCAACCCGACATGAATCGTGTCGCTGGGTGGCGTTGCGCGAGAGGACGAAGTTGTCATAGCGGACAAGGGCGCAGCCATTCCCGCCGTCAGAACGGCGGAAGATTTAATAAAAGTTCTTCTGTTAATGTTCATGATGTCAAAAAAATATAAGTTATTAAAGTCACAAAGATAATATTATGTTTTTCAAACGAGCCAAATGGAAGGGAGAAAAAACAAAAATGATGTCGCATTCTTCTTGCTTTCCTGTTTTTTTGTTACTTTTGTCCTCCCGAAAGGCATGGCGAGATAGCTCAGCCGGTTAGAGCGCATGATTCATAATCATGAGGTCCGGGGATCATAGCCCCGTCTCGCTACAAGAAACGGAGAGGTTTACGATGAGAAGTAAATCTCTCTGTTTTTTATTTGCATGTCACCATATCGTATATTTCATCTTCATTCCACTCCCACTCAACAGTACCTAAGCGATGAAAAATGAATAAGATGTAACAGACAAACCTCATTTTCACCTCATTTTCCTTACAAAACAACTTCCGTAGCCGTAAACACCCAATGACCTCATTGTCTTTTCCTGATTTAGGTTGACTGTCCAACAGGAGGGGTTGTTCTATGCGATTGATTTTTCATCCCTTGATTCGATTTTGAAAACCCCGTCCGTTCTATTTCGCGGGATGGAATCCCGCAGATGCATCAACATCCGCAACCCGCCGGATAGAAGGGACGGGGCGCACGCAACGTATTCTTTACGCCCATATGCATCCCGCTTCGGGATGTGTACAAAGCAGTAAAGACATAAGCCGAAATCTTACGACTTCGTCACCCTTATCGGGTGCTCGCATTGATAGCATGGAATCTCGGTTCCGTTATAAATCAACTTTTCCTGAAAAAACTCCATACCGACGGCATTGGGCGCAAA
>JAISMO010000086.1 GCA_031276675.1 Tannerella sp. | reverse complement strand
ATGTTTTTGGCAGGCGGACAAACGGTCGGGCCATGCGCGTAAGGTCGAAAATTTAAAGTTGCAGTCATGATTCAAAATACGGTTTTAAAAGATACAAAAATGAATATCGGCGGCAAAAGTATGGAAAAGAAGAAGAACATGCAAGAAAAAAGAAAATTAATTCGGTCGAATCTTTTTCCGAAAGGCTGTCAGTTGTGTTTCTTTTTGTTCTTTACGGTAACAATCAAACAATCAGGTATACACGGTTTGCAATGGGGAACAGGGCCATCCGGAAGGGTGCATTTCAGAGGGTCATACCCGGTACGCCGGAGGTGTACCGGTGCAGCCGGCAACCCTTGCCGGGAAAGGTTTGCACCGGATTTTTAACGCCGAATACCCTCACGGTTCGACACAGAACCGAAAAAATCTCCGGTTTCGCTTTGCTTTTTAAAGGTTTCTGTCTATCTTTGCCGCCCGTTACGGATTTTATCCGGCTTAAGCAGTATATAATAATAATTTAATGATAAGACAATGAAAAAAGGAATTCATCCGGAAAGCTATCGTCAGGTCGTGTTCAAAGACATGTCCAACGAAAACATGTTCATCTCCCGTTCAACCATTCAAACAAAAGAAACGATTGAAATCGAGGGGGTTGCCTATCCGCTGGTAAAACTGGAAATATCCAATACCTCACACCCGTTCTACACCGGTAAAGCCAAACTGGTGGATACCGCCGGTCGTGTGGACAAGTTTATGAGCCGCTACGGGAACAGAAACAGAAAATAAACAGGTGTTTCCACGGAAGCATGGAGAGGTCGCCCCTGAAAGGGAGCGACCTTTTTTTTCAAAACTGTGCCGGATGCTGTACGGGAAATTGCGTATATTTGTGGCAATAAAAAACAATAAAACATGAAACAGTTTTTCAAGATGATGTTCGCCTCCATGCTGGGCGCCATGATCGCATTTGTATTGTTGACGGTTGTTACCGCGCTTCTTACCGTCGGTTTATGTGTGAGTATCGCTTCCGGGTCGAGCGCCGTGCCTGTTCTGCCGGCGGGCGAAAGTGTTTTCAGACTTTCGCTCGCCGGTTCCATGTCGGATTCGCCCGCAGACCGTTCGCTGTCGCTGTTGCTGAACGAAAACGAGCCATTGTCGTTGAAGGAGGTCCTGGCCGCCATCCGGAATGCCAAAGAACAGCACACCATCAAAGGGATTTATCTGGACCTGGGCGTATTTCAGACAGGCACGGCCGGCATCGACGCCATCCGCCGGGCGCTGACGGATTTCAGGGAAAGCGGAAAATTCATCCTGGCGTATGCCGACAACTATACGCAGGGCAGTTATTACCTGGCTTCGGCGGCCGATCAGGTGTACCTCAATCCGCAGGGGTTGCTCGGACTGACCGGTATTGCTTCGCAGACGCTGTTTTACAGGGGTCTTATGGAAAAGGCCGGCATTGAGATGAACGTGTTCAAGGTGGGTAGCTACAAGGGTGCGGTGGAACCTTTTATCTCCGACAGACTGAGCGACGCCAACCGCGAACAGATTACCTCTTATATACAGGGTATCTGGACGCATGTGGTGAACGGGATAGCGGAAAGCCGGCACATTCCGGTCGCGACGGTTTCCGGGTTTGCCGACGAAGGGCTGTTTTTTGCCGATCCGTCCCGGGCTGTGGAATGCCAACTGATTGACGGGCTGAAATACCGGAGCGAAGTGGAAGACTTGCTGAAAGAAAAGGCCGGACAAACCGGCAAGCGTCTGAAAACGGCCGGCCTTGCGAAAATGAAAAAACTTGAGAAAAAAGACCGGAAATATCGGAATAAAGTAGCCGTGGTCTATGCGGAAGGCGAAATCACCGTGTCGTCCGGCGCTACGCTTTACCGGCAGGAAAAGTGCATCACGGAAGCGCTGGCCGATGAATTGAGAAAACTGAAAGAGGACGAACAGGTGAAAGCCGTAGTACTCCGCGTCAATTCGCCGGGGGGAAGCGCCTATGTGTCCGAACAAATCTGGAAACAGGTTGCCGAACTGAAAAAGTCGAAACCCGTCGTTGTCTCCATGGGAAATGTGGCGGCGTCGGGCGGTTACTATATTTCCTGCGCAGCCGATAAAATTGTAGCCGAAGCCGCCACGCTGACCGGTTCCATTGGCGTGTTCGGAATGTTTCCGAACCTGACCGGCCTTTTCGAGAAACTGGCCCTGGGGTCTGAAGTCGTAAAAACCGGGCCTTATGCCGACATGGGCAATGCCGCCCGCCCGATGACCGACGGGGAGAAAACGCTGATACAGGGATACGTCGAAAGATGTTACCGGACCTTCCTGAGCCGCTGTTCGGACGGCCGGGGCATGAGCGCCGGAGAGATTGACGCCGTCGGGCAGGGCCGCATATGGACGGGCGAACAGGCGCTGGAAGCAGGCCTGGTAGACGAACTGGGAGGAGTGGAACGGGCAATAGAGCTGGCTGCCGAACTGGCCGGCATCTATAATTATACGCTGATTACGGCGCCGGAGCCGGAGGATTTCTTTGTGACGCTGCTGAAAAAGCAGCTGGGCGAGACTCGGGTGTCGCTGGTGCGCGACATGCTCGGCGAAGAGTATGAATATTTCAGGACCTTGCAGCAATTACGTTCGACGTATGGCATCCAGGCCCGCATCCCATACGACGTGAAACCGCTGTAAAACCGGGGAAAAGAAACGTGCCTGCCGAATTGCGAAAACTGCGCCGTCTGTTATGGCCATGCGCGCTGCTGTATGGAACAGGCGTGCGAATCCGTAACCTGTTTTTTGACTGGGGGCTGCTCCCCTCGCAGTCCTACCCGTTGCCGGTCATTTGCGTCGGAAACCTGACGGCGGGCGGGAGCGGCAAGACGCCGATGGTGGAATACCTCGTCCGCCTGTTGAAGGGGCGCTGCCGCGTGGGCGTGCTGAGCCGGGGATACAGGCGAAAGACGCGAGGGTACATCCTGGCCGGCGACGAAAGTACCGCCTCGGAAATCGGCGACGAGAGCTGCCAGATGAAACACAACTGGCCGGAGGTGATGGTGGCCGTGGACGCGAACCGCCGCCGCGGGATACGTCGCCTGCTGGCCTTGCCGGAAGACCGGCGGCCCCAGGTCATCCTGCTGGATGACGGATTGCAGCACCGGTATGTGCGTCCTTCTCTTTCCCTGTTGATCACGGACTGCCGCCGGATGTATTACAGCGATAAACTGTTACCGGCAGGCCGGCTGCGCGAGCCGGCAAGTTGTGCGAGCCGGGCGGACGTCGTTGTTGTAAGCAAGTGCGATGCTTCGCTGCCATTCGCGGAAAGCCGCATCATCCGGGAGAGAATGAACCTGAAACCGCATCAGTCGCTCTTCTTCGCTTCGGTTGCTTACCTGCCCTTCAGGGGTGTCTTTCCCGAAGGGCGCGTGTCCCGCGCTTTGGACAGCCTGCATAAAGAAGACCGCATATTGCTGATTACAGGTATCGCCAGGCCTGCGCCATTGATTGAGGCCGTGAAGAAACGGTCGGATCGGGTCGAAGTGATGTCTTTTGCCGATCATCATGCTTTCGGAAAGAGAGATATTCAGCGAATGAAAACGGCGTTACAGCGTATGGAGCCTGCCCGGCCGCTGATTCTCTGCACAGAGAAAGACGCCGCCCGCATCCGCAGCAATCCCCTGTTTCCGCAGGCATGGCGCAGCCGGATGTATTATGTGCCGATTGTAATGACGATTCTCTTTGACGGGGCTGACCGGTTGAACGAACTCATTCTGCAGCACGTCCGCCGTTTCATTGAAAATACAGAAAATATAACTATCCAATCATTATGTCACGAACAGAAATCCACACGCTGGGCGAATTTGGACTGATCCGCCACCTGACCGATCGCGTTACGCCGAAGAACCCCGGCACGCTGAAAGGCGTGGGCGACGATGCCGCCATTCTCGACTACAGGGACAGGCGCGTCCTGGTCACAACCGATTTATTGCTGGAAGGCATTCATTTCGACCTGGTGTATGTACCGCTCAAACATTTGGGTTACAAAACGGCGGTCGTCAATTTTTCCGATATCTATGCGATGAACGGCCGACCGAAGCAACTCACGGTTTCCATCGGCCTGTCCGGACGCTTCTGCGTCGAAGACGTGGAAGAGTTGTATAACGGGCTGTTGCTGGCGTGCGACGTGTACGGCGTAGACCTGGTTGGCGGCGACACCTCCGCCTCGCGCACGGGCCTGACCTTGAGCGCCACGTGCATCGGAGAAGGCGAAACGGGCAAAATCACCTGTCGCAACGGTGCGCGGGAAACTGACCTGATCTGCGTGTCGGGCAATTTGGGTGCGGCCTACATGGGACTGCAACTGCTGGAACGCGAGAAAACCGTATTCAGAGGCGAAACGGATTTTACACCCGATTTCTCCGGAAGAGAATACCTGCTTGAACGCCAGCTGAAACCCGAAGCAAGGAAAGACATTGTCGAACAGCTGGCCGACGCCGGCATCGTCCCCACGGCCATGATAGACATTTCCGACGGCCTTTCTTCCGAACTGATTCACATCACCACCCAGAGCCGGACGGGATGCCGCATCTACGAAGAGCGTATTCCGATCGATTATCAGACGGCGGTCATGGCCGAACAGTTCAATATGAATCTGGTGACGGTCGCCCTGAACGGCGGCGAAGACTATGAACTGCTCTTTACCGTGCCGCTCACATGTCACGACCGGATGGAAGCCATGCAGGGCGTCAGGATCATCGGATACATTACCCGACCGGAACAGGGAAACTGCCTGGTTGGACGCAACGGAGAAGAAATACCGCTTCGGGCGCAGGGATGGAACACACTCGCGGAAAAAACGCCGGACTGACACCGGTTCATTGCCTGCCGCAGCATCCCCTCCGGCAGATGTCACCCCCTCCATGTGCAGGAGGGCATTCCGCTCCAATGCAGGAGGGTATTCCGCTCCAATGCAGGAGGGCATTCCGCTCTAATGCAGGAGGGTATTCCGTTCTAATGCAGGAAAGCCTCCCCCCTATGTTTTCAACAAAAAGCGTACCTTTGTGCGCAATTAAAATGAGACTTATGAATAGATTTATCTATCTGCCAATCATCCTTTCCTGCCTGCTGGTCGCAGGTTTTTTGCCGGGATGCGACGGAAACGGGGAAGAAGAAGCGGTGCTGGATGATTATGAAACAAACCGGAAACTCTGTCTGGAAGGATTTGCCGCCTCTTCGGCCGGCGCTTTGGACGTGAGAGTGAACCGGCCAAACAACATCTTTACGCTGGTGCATATCTCGGACGCTCATCTCTCGCCGTGGTCAAGCAACAACAAACCCGACCATCCGTCCAATTTAATGGAAGCCGTCCGCTTTGCCAACGATCCGGCACTGAAAGTACATGCACTGGCAGTCACCGGCGATCATATCAGCAATTCCCTCAACACCACGCGCGAAGAGGCGCTTTCATACATGGAAGCCTTCGCAAGAACCTTATACGCTCAAAATACGGTTCCCACCTTTACCTCTACCGGCAATCACGACGCCAACCTGCTCAATCGGGAGCATCCCGAATATGCCCTCGGTCGGGCAGATCTTTTTTCACTCGTGACCTACAAGACGAATTATCCCGTCCGCTCGCCGGTCGGACAAAATTATTATTATGCCGACCTGATTGACCCGATGGGAGGAAAGATCCGGATTGTTTCGCTGGATGTGATTGATCAGGAGGGTACGGATTATGACGTCCAGCACTATGCCACGTTTTCGCAGCGGCAGATTGACTGGTTCTGCCATACGGCCCTGAAAGAAGGCATGACGAACGAGCACCGCGTGATTGTACTGGTTCATTTCCCCCTGTCGACGACCGACCCGAACCTGCTGGCCTTTTCCACCAACAGCTACCTGTATTCCTGGAACATGCTTCCGGAAATCATAGAAGCTTTCCGCAGCAAAAATGACTGGAAACAAACCTACCGGAACCGGCATAACGCCTCGGACTCGCTTGTGGTAGACGTCTCCTTTCGAGAGGCTCCGGGTGATTTTATCTGTTACCTGGGCGGACATATCCATACATATATACATTATGAAGTAAACGGATTCCGGAACCTCAATCCGGCATTACCCCGGCAAATCATGATCATAGCCAACAATATGTCGCCTTCGGAGAAAAGCGAAAAGTCACCGATCCGGCGGGAAACGGACGGCCTGCGCAACAACACGTTCAATATATATGCAATTGATACCCAAAGAAGAATGATTTATGTCAGTTTCTTTGGGGCTACGGCTTATTACTATTTGGATTTGTGGCATACAAACCGGATCATTGCCCTGAATTATTGACTCATGTTACGCATCATCCATCCATCGGGCAGCCTTGACGCAGACAATCAGGCCGTCCCGTTTAATAATGCATATCGGGTGCCCGCAATTTTTTTCCCGGATTTGCGGCCTTTTTATTTGGATAAGTTACACAGATACTTTATTTTTGTGCAATCATTCAGGAAAAAAGAAATATTTATTTTATGTATATATTTAGTGTTTAATCAATTAACTTATTCAAAAAGGAGAAATTATTTATGGCAGAACTAACACCTACCCCTGACGCAAAAGATGTGGCTGACAACAAAGTCTTCGCCATCTTGGCTTATTTCGGTATTCTGTTTCTAATTCCGTTGCTTGCAGCGAAAGAGTCGCCCTTTGCCCGTTTTCACACGAATCAGGGGCTGATATTGTGTATCGCATACATCGCAGTGATGATTGCCGTTATTATTCTGGGTGCGATTAGTGCAATACTGGGGCTGATCTCGTCAGTGCTTTATCTCGGACTGTTCGTTCTTTCTATTCTGGGGGCCATCAGCGCCGCCAGAGGAGAAACGAAAGAACTTCCGCTGATCGGGACGTTTAAACTGATACAGTAAGCAGAAACAAAATGAAGAAAAAGCGAGCACCGTCAAAAGCGCTCGCTTTTTCACTCTGAAAAAACAGTGTTTAAAAACAGGCAAAGCAGTAAATTATGAAAATGCAAAGTTTACTTATCGTGGCTGTAGTTGCGGCATTGCTTCCGGCGTGTTCTCAAATCAATCCGCCAAGCATTTATTCCCCGAAAGCAATGGACGAACTGACTTCCGATTTGAAAAAAATCAGTGCGGATTTCAAAATCGAAAATGTAACCGTACATGAAAAAGACAAGTTGTCAGACCAATTTGGAATGGCTGTCGTTAATTTGCGAAACAGCGAAGGCGCAAAGTACGAACAGGTACTTTATTACAATTTCGGAATTCCTCACAATGACCCCAAGCCGGAAAGAGAATCCGGAACCGCCTCCAAACCGATTCATTACATCAATGTAGATGATATTGTCAAGCTGAAAGACAGGATCGAAAAATATGTGGAAGAGGCAAAAACGCAGATTCCGGAAAACTACACTTTCGAAAGCGTGAATTTTTTAACCTTTGAGCCGAACAGCGAAGGAGCGCTCGAAATCTCGTTTGAGGTTCAGGTTACCGAAACCGGCAAATCTGCTCGCATGGAAGGTGGACGAAAAGTGACCGATTACTACGAACTGGAGTTTAAGGTCGATAAAGACGGTCACATTACGCATGGCGAATGGTAACCGCCGTACGCCTTCGGAGGAACGGGACTTACATCAAACTTTTAAACTTTCGGCGCAGCTTTCCCGCTACGCCGCTGAACACAGGCCGCCGGCAGATCACCGGCGGCCTGTGCTTCTTCACGCACGGACGCAATTACATTACGCCGCGCATGTATTATCCCGACAAACAAACTGTTTTTATGCCACGGGGAAGAGGCGTTGAATCTTTAAACCGTCGGTTTGACGCGCCAAATCATGCCGCCTCCGGTATAACAGCCTGTTATCACCCTTTTTCTCCTGCCGGGTACGGCGACGAAAACATAGTCTTTCGTCAAATTTTTATTCTTAATTAAGAGGGGCATTCTCTTATTTGTATGTAATTTTGTGCCGCATTTTTAAAACATCAGACGATCAGACGGATGGAAGAAATAAAACATGAATGCGGCATCGCTATGATAAGGTTGCTCAAGCCGCTGGAGTACTATCACGAGAAATATGGAACGTGGACGTATGCACTTAACAAGCTCTATTTATTAATGGAAAAACAGCATAATCGCGGGCAGGAAGGAGCCGGATTAGCATGTGTCAAACTCAATGCCAGCCCCGGCGAAGAATACATGTTTCGCGAACGGGCGGTCGGGACGGGCGCCATTACCGAAGTTTTCAACACCGTTTACCGTTATTACCGGAGCGTATCCGGCAAGCAACTGAATGACCCGCTGTTTGCGGAGGCCAGGCTGCCGTTTGCCGGCGAACTCTATATGGGTCACCTGCGCTACAGCACCACCGGCAAGTCGGGACTTTCCTACATTCATCCCTTTCTGAGGCGAAACAACTGGAAGGCACGGAACCTCGTGCTCTGCGGGAATTTCAACATGACCAACGTCGCTCAGATCTTTCACGAAATCACCTCTACCGGTCAGCATCCCCGTCGCTATGCCGATACGTATATCGTGCTGGAGCAGCTCGGCCACCGCCTCGATCGCGAAGTTGAACACCTCTACCGCAAATACGAGGCCGAGGGGCTGAACAGCCTCGACATCACCCGCGCCATCGAAGCCAATATTGACTTGACGAACGTCATCGAAAAAGCCGCTTCGTCGTGGGACGGCGGCTACATCATCTGCGGCATCACCGGCAGCGGCGAGTCGTTCGTCGTTCGCGACCCCTGGGGCATCCGTACAGCCTTCTATTACGCAGGCGAAGACATTGTGGTGGTGGCCTCCGAGCGTCCCGTCATACAGACCGTCATGGATGTGCCGATGGAGAAGGTCAGGGAACTCCAGCGCGGCGAAGCCATGTTCATCAGCCGGAAAGGCGGTTTCCGAACGGCGCAGATCCTGGAGCCTGAGAAGCTGAATGCCTGTTCCTTTGAGCGCATCTATTTCTCACGCGGAAGCGACGCGGATATTTACAGGGAACGAAAACAGTTAGGCACCAATCTGGTGGAACCCATCCTGAAAACCGTGGATTACGACCTCGAACATACGGTTTTCTCTTTCATTCCCAACACGGCCGAAGTCGCCTACTGCGGGATGCTGGAGGGGCTGAACCGTTACCTGAACCATACCAAGGCGCAGCTTATTTTGGAGAAAAAAGGAACACTCGATCCCGATGAACTGAAGCGGATCCTTTCCCTGCACATCCGCAGCGAGAAAGTGGCCCTGAAGGACATCAAACTGCGGACGTTCATCACGGAAGGACACAGCCGCAACGACCTTGCAGCGCACGTCTACGACATCACCTACGGCAGCATTGTTCCCGACGAAGACAACCTGGTGGTGATTGACGACAGCATCGTGCGC
Organism: Tannerella sp.; assembly: GCA_031276675.1. Lineage (GTDB taxonomy): Bacteria > Bacteroidota > Bacteroidia > Bacteroidales > Tannerellaceae > Tannerella. The sequence goes on along the minus strand of JAISMO010000086.1, from coordinate 5,126 downwards.
GGAACGACGCTTCAGCAGAGCATCATCCGCATCCTCGACCGCCTGCGCCCGAAGAAAATCGTCATCGTTTCCTCTTCGCCGCAGGTGCGTTACCCCGACTGTTACGGCATCGACATGTCGAGCATGAGCGAATTCATCGCCTTCAAGGCAGCCATCGAACTGCTGAAAGACCGCGGGATGGAAAACATCATTGTGGAAACCTATCACAGGGCCAAAAAGCAGGCGCAGCAAAATAATCACAAGGCCACCCTTGTCAACTGTGTAAAGAAGATTTACGCCCCCTTTACCGACAAAGAAATTTCGGACAGGATGGCGAAACTGCTGGCCGGAGACAACATCCGCGCCAGGGTGGAAATTGTCTATCAGGATTTGGAAGGATTGCACGCCGCCTGTCCCAATCACCCCGGCGACTGGTATTTCTCGGGCAACTATCCCACGCCCGGCGGCATCCGGATGGTCAACAACGCCTTCATTCGCTACGTGGAAGAAGAATACTGCAAGGATGGCGGCGGCAAATCCCTGAATCTTTAAATCTTGAATTAGTAGAATCTTTGAACACTTAACTATGCAGAACGAACGAACAGCAACCCTGATTTTAGACGATGGAAGCGAGTTTCAGGGCTTTTGTTTCGGATATGAGCGACCGGTGGCCGGCGAGGTGGTTTTCAATACCGCCATGACCGGTTATCCCGAAAGCCTGACCGACCCTTCCTATGCCGGCCAGTTGATGCTACTGACCTGCCCGCTGATTGGCAACTACGGCGTGCCGGATCGCTCCCTCCGGGCCGACGGCCTTTCCGTCTTCATGGAAAGCGAACGCATCCATGCCGACGCCATCATCGTCAGCGACTACAGCCACGATTACTCTCACTGGAACGCCGTCAGTTCCCTTTCGGAGTGGCTGAACAGCGAGCAGATTCCCGGACTGTACGGCGTTGACACACGATCCATCACCAAGCTGCTGCGTGAAAAGGGCAGCATGAAGGGAAAAATCATACTGGACGACCCCGCTGAAGCAGACTTCTATGATCCGAACGCCATCAATCAGGTTGCGCGCGTATCGTGCCGCGAAATCATCACCTACGGCGAAGGCTCGGGGAAGAAGAAAATCGTCCTGCTGGACTGCGGTGTGAAGCACAACATCATCCGGTGTCTGCTGAAGCGCGGTCTGACCGTGATTCGTACGCCCTGGGACTGCGACTTCCACACGCTTGACTACGACGCGCTCTTTATCAGCAACGGCCCCGGCGACCCGGACACCTGCGACGTCGCCGTACAGCACATCCGCCGCGCCTTGCCGGACAGCAAACCCATTTGCGGCATATGCATGGGCAACCAGTTGCTGGCCAAGGCCGGCGGCGCGAGCATTTACAAGTTGAAATACGGACACCGCAGTCACAATCAGCCGGTGAGGATGGTCGGCACCAACCGCTGTTTCATCACCTCGCAGAATCACGGTTACGCGGTCGACAGCCATACGCTGGGCGCGGACTGGGAAGCCCTCTTTGTCAACATGAACGACGATACCAACGAAGGCATCCGCCACAAGACCAAACCCTTCTTCTCCGCCCAGTTCCATCCCGAAGCGTGCAGCGGCCCGACGGATACGGAGTTTATTTTTGACAAGTTCGCAGAAATGGTTTTCAATCAATAACAACAGAGCCTCATGGACAGACAGCACATAAAGAAAGTATTGGTATTAGGCTCCGGCGCGCTGAAGATCGGTGAAGCCGGCGAGTTTGACTATTCCGGTTCACAGGCCTTGAAGGCCATCCGGGAAGAAGGCATCGAAACGGTGCTGATTAACCCCAACATTGCCACCGTACAGACGTCCGAGGGGGTGGCCGACAAGGTGTATTTCCTGCCCGTTACGCCCTTTTTCGTCGAGAAGGTCATCTGCAAGGAACGGCCGGACGGCATCCTGCTGGCTTTCGGAGGCCAAACGGCGCTGAACTGTGGCGTGACCCTCTGTCGGAACGGGATTCTGGAGAAGTACGGCGTGCAGGTGCTCGGCACGCCCGTGCAGGCCATCATTGACACGGAAGACCGCGAGCGGTTTGTCAAAAAGCTGGACGAGATACAGGTGAAGACCATTCAAAGCGAAGCGGTCGAGACGCCCGAAGACGCCCGCCGCGCAGCCGCGCAGCTCGGCTATCCCGTCATTATCCGCGCCGCCTATGCGCTGGGCGGACTGGGCTCCGGCTTCTGCAACAGCGAAGACGAACTGAACCTGCTGGTCGAAAAAGCCTTTTCCTTCTCGCCCCAGGTGCTGGTGGAGAAAAGCCTGAAGGGATGGAAAGAGATTGAGTACGAAGTCGTACGCGACTGCTATGACAACTGTATCACCGTCTGTAATATGGAAAACTTCGACCCGCTGGGCATCCACACGGGCGAAAGCATCGTGATTGCACCGTCGCAGACGCTGACCAACTCCGAATACCACAAACTGCGCGAGCTGGCCATCCGCATCATCCGTCACATCGGTATCGTGGGCGAATGCAACGTGCAGTATGCCCTGGACCCGGCCAGCGAAGACTATCGCGTCATCGAGGTCAATGCCCGCCTGAGCCGTTCGTCGGCGCTGGCCTCAAAGGCAACCGGCTATCCGCTGGCTTTCGTAGCCGCCAAACTGGGGCTGGGATACGGCCTGTTTGAACTGAAAAACTCGGTGACCCGCACCACCCCGGCCTTCTTTGAACCGGCGCTGGACTACGTCGTCTGCAAGATTCCGCGCTGGGACCTGGGCAAGTTCCAGGGCGTGGCGCGCGAACTGGGCAGCAGCATGAAGTCCGTCGGCGAAGTGATGGCAATCGGACGAACCTTCGAAGAGGCCATCCAGAAAGGCTTGCGGATGATCGGGCAGGGCATGCACGGATTTGTGGAGAACAAGGAAATCGTCATCACCGACATTGCCCGTGCGCTGAACGAACCGACCGACCGCCGGATTTTCATCATCAGCAAGGCCTTCCGAGCCGGCTATTCCATCGACCGGATTCACGAACTGACGAAAATCGACAAGTGGTTTCTCTACAAACTGCAGAACATCATCCGCACGGCGGAAGCGCTCGAAGCCCTGCCGGCGGCAGACGAACCGGACGAACTGGAGGCAACGCTGCATCGAGACCTGTTGCGCAGGGCCAAGATCGAAGGCTTTTCCGACTTCCAGATAGCCCGTGCCCTCTGGAAAGAAGGAATGGAAGAAAAACATCCGGACTGGGTGCGCAACTGCCGCAAGCGTATGGGGATCGTACCGGCGGTCAGGCAGATCGACACGCTGGCTGCCGAATATCCGGCGCAGACAAACTACCTGTACCTGACCTACAGCAACGGCGGGAACGACGTGCATTACCTCGGCGACCGCCGTTCCATCGTCGTGCTCGGATCGGGGGCATACCGCATCGGATCCTCCGTCGAGTTTGACTGGTGCGGCGTGCAGGCGCTGAACACCATCCGGCGCGAAGGCTACCGGTCGGTCATGATCAACTACAATCCCGAAACCGTTTCGACCGATTACGACATGTGCGACCGCCTCTACTTCGACGAACTGACCTTCGAGCGCGTCATGGACATTCTCGAACTCGAAAACCCGCACGGCGTCATCATCTCCACCGGCGGACAGATACCGAACAACCTGGCCGTACGCCTGGACGAACACCGGATTCCCATCCTGGGCACCAGCGCCCGCAGCATTGACAATGCCGAAGACCGCCACAAGTTTTCCGCCATGCTCGACCGCATCGGCGTCGACCAGCCGCGCTGGAAGGAACTCAGCAGCCTGGACGACGTCAACGCCTTTGTACGCGAAGTCGGATTCCCCGTCCTGGTGCGTCCCAGCTACGTGCTGAGCGGCGCCGCCATGAACGTATGCTCCAACGGAGAAGAACTGGTACGATTCCTGCAACTGGCGGCAAACGTGAGCAAAAAGCATCCCGTCGTCGTCAGCCGCTTTATTGAAGAGGCCAAGGAGGTAGAAATCGACGCAGTTGCCTGCCGCGGCGAAATGATCATGTACGCCATCAGCGAACACATCGAGTTTGCCGGCGTCCACAGCGGCGACGCCACCATCCAGTTTCCGGCGCAAAACCTCTACGTCGAAACCGTCCGGCGCATCAAGCGCATCAGCCGGCGCATCGCACGCGAACTGAACATCTCCGGCCCGTTCAACATCCAGTACCTGGCCAAGGGCAACGAAATCAAAGTAATTGAATGCAACCTGCGCGCCTCGAGAAGCTTCCCGTTCGTGAGCAAGGTGCTGAAGATTAACTTCATCGACCTGGCCACCCGCATCATGCTGGGACTGCCCGTCGAAAAGCCCGGCAAGAACGAGTTCGACCTGGACTGCGTCGGCATCAAAGCCTCGCAGTTTTCCTTCAACCGCCTCCAGAAAGCCGACCCCGTGCTGGGCGTCGACATGGCCTCCACCGGCGAAGTGGGCTGTATCGCCGACGACATCTCCGAAGCCGTCCTGAAAAGCATGCTCTCCGTCGGCTACCGGATTCCCGAAAAAAACATCCTCCTCTCCACCGGCGCGCCGCGACAGAAAGTATCCATGCTCGACGCCGTTCGCCTCCTGCAGGAAAAGGGATACAACCTCTACGCCACAGGCGGCACACACCGCTTTCTCCGCGAAAACGGCATCGAGAGCACGCAGGTCTACTGGCCCAGCGACACCCGACAGCCCCAGGCGCTCACCCTGCTCCACGAACACAAAATCGACATGGTAGTCAACATCCCGCGCAACCTGACAGCCGGCGAACTCGACAACGGATACAAAATCCGCCGCGCAGCCATCGACCTGAACGTTCCCCTGCTCACCAACGCCCGACTGGCCGGCGCCTTCATCACCGCCTTCTGCACAATCGGCCCGGAAGACATACAGATTAAAAGCTGGGACGAATATTGAAACACAGCGGCGGGATTCCTCCCTGCGTGAAGGCCTGTTGCACGTGGACCGATTTCACGTCCCTCAATTAAAATCAACCGGGTGTTACAGGACACACCCGTACCTGGTGTGTACCCCACACCAGTACTTGGTGTGTACCTCACACCAGTGCTTGGTGTGTACCTCACACCAGTGCTTGGTGTGTACCTCACACCAGTGCTTGGTGTGTACCCCACACCAGTGC
>JAISMO010000016.1 GCA_031276675.1 Tannerella sp. | reverse complement strand
CGTTTATCTCCTAAAAGCCGGGGTCCACACAATGGGGGTTTTTCGGGTTTTTGATGCCCAATCAATGAAGATTTAACATTTACCTGCCTTCACAGGCCGTATAACCAATCCAACAGATGGACTTTTTTGAATTTTTGATGTTTTGGAGGGGATTGCGCTGCAATGTGGGTTAAAAACCGACCTGGACATACGCCCCATCTACCATAAAACGGACGATGGAAGCAAAGCCCGTCTTCACTTGGCGCTACTGGCTTATCGGGTTGTCTCATCCAGCCGGTATCAGTCGAAGAAGGCGGGCATCCATCACGAGTGGAGCGAAATTGTACGCATCTTATCCACCCGCAAGACCGTCAGTACCCGGATGCAACAGTCCGATAATGGCTGGATAGAGATCCGTCAGTGTACCCTTCCGTCTGCGGAAGTAAAAACGATCTGTGACGCCCTGCACATCAAAGAGGAACCCTGCCGACGGAGAAAATTTGTGTGGCACCCGGAGAGACCTCCGGAAAATATGGCAGCTGACTTACAGGCTGTTGATACTGGTTTGCTTGAAATGTGGGGTAAGACGGAAACCGATAAAATTAATGGACATAAAGTAAAATACAGGTATGAAAAAAGTAAGAATCATCATTGAAAAAAGTGCAGACTATTTTGATGCCTATTCCGACAACTGCGATGGCATCTATGGGGTCGGCGAAACCGCTGAAACTGCAAAATCGAAGGCTTTAAAAGGATTCGAACGGTTCGTTAAATCACGCCCGAAACAACAGTTGCCCGAAATACTGCAGGGAGAATATGAAATAATTTTCAGGTATGACATGCACAGCTTTCTGAATTATTACAACCATCTCTTTTCCAATCCGACCCTGGAGCGTTTGACCGGTATAAACCAAAAACTCCTTCATCACTACGCAAGCGGATTGAAAAAACCCCGCGAAGTCCAGCGCAAAAAAATTGAAAACGCCCTCCATCAACTCGGAAAAGAATTGATGGCAGTGGAATTATAACAGATAGAAATAATGATGGATGCCCTCGCCGGCAGCCCGCCTTCCAAAGAGCGGGCTTTTTTACATCTTCTTCCCCCAAAGCCCCACAGGCTTCATCATTATCCCTGAATTTTCAGTTAAAAACTCATGTTACGCAAGTTCATAATGTTTGATGTGGATTCCGCTTATTATAATATCTCCATCCTTGCTCTGAGCGTCGTGTTCGGCGCTTTTAGAACCTCCACCTTCGCTTTTTGCGACAAATTGGCAGTTCGGGACATCCGAAGTTCCGATTTGATCCGGATGAATGTTTCCGTAAAAGTTTCTACCGTCCGCCCCAAGTTCTTTTTTGATCATGCGTAACATGAGTTAAAAACATGCGTTCCGTTCGATGAAACAACAACATCCGAATCAGGTGTAAATCTTGCGGGGGTACTACGGGACAGGAACCCGTTTTTCAATTATGTCCCTGTGCGAAAAACAGGAAGAAGGGAAGGAGAAGCGGTCGCAACGCCTTCCTCTCCTTACCGGCAATGCTCTCTGATTAGTTTGTCAACCATCGGGTCACCGAGTTCCCTGGCCTTTTGAAAGGCTTTGCAGGCTTCGTCTCTTTTCTCCTGCCTCAGATAGCTGACTCCCAGCAAACGGTGACCGGATGCAAAATCCGGGTCCATGGATATCGCTTTCCGCAAACATTCCTGTGCTTTGGCCGGCTGCTGCTGACGGAGATGTATGGAAGCTTCCTCCGCATAATAGACCGCGTTATGAGGGTTCAGCATAATGGCGGAAGAAATGTCTTTCCGTGCACCTTCCAGATCACCGGCGCGGAACCTGGCCTGTTCGCGGAGATGATAAAAGGCATCCGATACGTTCCCGGCCATCAGCGTATAGCATCGGTCATAGTCAGCCACGGCCGCCTCATACCTGCCGAGTTGCATCTTCAGTTCGGCATTTTCCTGAAGATACACCAGCGCGTCATCCGGCAGGGCGGCGCTTTTTTCTATCGCACTGTCTATTAGGGCTATCACTTCGGTCAGATTGGAACCCGGTATTTGCTGTCGGGCTTTGGCCGCCATGTAATACGAAATGCCCGACGCCAGCGAACTGTGCGACACCTTCCGGTAGGATTCGTATGCCTGTTCATAGTCGCCCTGATAAAAGGCAATGTCGCCTTCCAACTGACGGTAGGCCGGTTCGTCGCTTTCGGCAATCGCCTTCCGGATATTCGCCTCTGCCGCCTGCATGTTCCAGGCGGCAGATTGCAGCGTGCTGTCGATCGACGCCACGCCATAGATCAGTTTGGCCTGTTCGTAATAACATTCTCCTTTTTTCTCCAGGTATTTTGCCGCCGTTTCCATATCCGCCTGCGCCAGTGCAAGCAGGCGCATCTGTTCCGCTTCCGAAGCGGCCAGTGTCTTCCGGTAGCAGGCATAATGCGAAGCCCTGTTCAGGTAACCGGCCGCCATGTCCGGGAACGAAGCAATAAAATCATTCAGGGTCTCCAGATAGGCAGGCGCATCCTGCTGTGAGGCGTAGAGTACCAGCGCAATCTGCGCATCTTCCGGCGTTGTGGCCCAGGCCTTGCGGATATTCACGGCTGTGTATGTCTTGTTGAAGACGTCCGTCGAAACCATCCGGATGCCGAGGATATACGGAACGGAAATACCATAGGTCTGATGATTGCCGGAGGCATCCTCTTGCGCCATGGCAAAGACCTCGCCTTCGGGTGTCAGCAGGGGAAAACTGACTTGCGAAGAAGTCAGAGGCACATTGATCTTGAAATAGCCGTATGATTCCTTTATTTTGGAGACCTCCACAATCGTTCCGCCCGGGATGGCCGCTCCCTTTCCGACGCCATAAGGCAGGAGATAAGCTTCCGTTCCCTGAACCGGCTGCGTCGTTGCCGGCTGAAGCGCCGTCACGCGCTTTGGCACATCCACCTTGAAGCGGATCACATCATACAATTCATCGGCTCCAAGTATTTGTACGACCGGAAACCGCTGACCGTCGGCATCAATTGCGAACGCTTTTTCGGCGCCGGAAAACAGGGCATAGTCCGAGACGGCCTCCCCGTTTTCCTGCACGAAAAAGCCGTTTCCCTTGCGGGTGATTCCGTTTTTATCCTGTATTTCAAGGGTGATGACGGCTTTTTTGGCCTTTTCGACCCATTTGGGCATTTTCTTCTGCGCCATAGCCGGAAAGCAACAGCTACAAAAACAAATTAGTAAAAGATATTTATTCATTTCGGTATCATGTTTATCAAATTGCAGACAAAAATAACGGATTCTCTTCAATTTCAATTCATCCCCAGCAGGAAAATTCATTTCCTCCTGTTCTCCGTTCGCCGCTCCGTACTATTGTTCATCCCGTTGAATTCCGCAAAGAAAAGGCATTTATCCTTCCCGGTTCCACGAATCTTCCACCGTCACCGAAGCGCCGTGCACTTCTCCCCCAAGCGGCGGATTCAGTTTGGAGAGTTTCACCCTGAGACGGGTAAATTGCGGGAAAGCCACGTGCAAGGCGTGGAAAATCCGCCCCGCTACGTGCTCCAATAACCGGGAAGGACGCTCCATCTCCGCTTTCACGATTCCATATACATCGGCATAGTTGACGGTATCATGCAGTTCGTCGCTTGCGATCGCCATTTCCGCCGCGAACGTATACGCAATATCTACCGCAAAATGGTTTCCAACTTGCCTCTCCTGCGAAGAAACGCCGTGACAGGCGTAAAATTTCAAGCCGCTCAACTCAATCTTCAGTTCCATCCATCCATATAATTTGAGCGTAAAAATAGAGAAAAGCGAGCAACAAGAAAAAAATTTGCGTACATTTGCGCGAATTCAAACAGAAATATCATGCTGAAATCAAAACAAAATGATGAGCAAACCGGCAATGGCGGTATTTTTAACGTATTGGCCGGAGGTACGGTAATAACCGGGAGTATTGTGACGGAATCGGATTTCCGTCTGGACGGACGAATTGAAGGCGACATCCATTGCAAAGGAAAAATTGTAATCGGGCCGAAGGGATGTATTCTGGGGAATGTCATTTCCGAGAATGCCGAAGTGCTTGGCTCGGTAGAAGGTACCATACGCATTACGGAAAAGCTGGTACTGAAGTCAACCGCCCAAGTGAAAGGTGATATTTTCATACAGATACTTGAAATCGAACCCGGTGCAAATTTTAACGGCGGCTGTACCATGTCGGGAAAAAATTCGACGGAGACGACGGACAAACTTTTGCCTCCGAGAATCCATCCCGCCGTCGGCACGAAATAAAGCGGTTTCGTCGACCGGACCGATTCCGGACACCACACGTATTGTGCATCGAACAAACTGTTTAGCGATGCACAAAATGCTGTTATACAAGTCTATTTTCGCATTTCCTCCCGATACTGGGAAGGCGTGATTCCTTCTTTTTTCCGGAAAAAGGTGGAAAACTGGCCGGGATTTTCGAAATGAAGCGTGTAGGCCACTTCGGAGATGTTCATGGACGTATCGGTCAGGAGTTCTTTGGCACGCAGTAATTTCTGCCGGAACTGATACTGTGCCGGAGAAACGCCCGTATACTCCCTGAACATCCGGCGGAACCACGAATAACCCAGTCCGAGTTTGGCAGCAATGTCCTCCTGCGAAAGCAGTCCCTCGATATTGTCCTTAATCAGTTGGCGGGCTTCCCTGATTTTTTCTTCGATGCCGGAATCCTTGAAGTGGCTGTTTTTCCACTTATAATAAACGGAACCCAGGATATGAAGCACCATGCTGGATATCATCTGCTGATAGCCTGTCTTTTCCTGTCGCGCCAGGTCGAGGATGTCTTCATACAAACGAATCATCGTCGAACTGTGACCGATGCGAAACAGGGGATATTCCTTGCAGAAGAAATGATTTTCGACCCGCCTGTCGATGTGCGGACCGCGGAAACCCACCCAGTATTCATTCCACCCGGTATCGGAATCCGGATAATAGCTGTGCCATTCGCCCGGAAAGAGCAGCAGCACCGTACCTGCGCAGATTTTCTGCTTCCGGACGGACCTGGACGTGAAATAACCGGAACCTTTGGTGATGTATATCAGTTGATATTCGTTCAGCGTCCGCTTGTTGTGGGGCGAGAAGTTGTACCTGTCCGGATGACGGGACAGCGGATACGGACTTTGCGGCGGAATAAACTGATATCCGACCGTCGTCACAACAATGCCCCAGTCTTCATCCGAGGCATTGATTGCGAGATAACGCAACTGTTCATTCTTCAACATGGGCTGTGTCAAAACAAAAATAGATACTGTCAATTTCGTAAGCAAAGATAGCGAAAAAGAAAATACCTTTGCCTCAATAAAATAATTATTACCCCGCTATCATGAAGAAATATTCTTTTTTAGCATTTGACCTGGGCGCAACGAGCGGCCGGTCGATTCTCGGAACATTGGACGGTGTCAATTTTGAAATGAATGAACTGACCCGTTTCCCCAACACCATGATGGAAATACATGGCAAGTACTACTGGAACGTATTCGGTCTCTATGAATCGCTGAAGGAAGGGCTGAAAGTCTGCGCAAAACAAGGTATCGAACTGACCTCCGTGGGAATTGATACCTGGGGGGTGGACTTCGGCTACGTCGGCAGCGACGGAACGTTGTTGGGCTTGCCGCGCGCTTATCGCGACCCGTATACGGACGGGGCGCCGGAAGATTTCTTCCGAAGGGTGCCGCGCGACCGGGTCTACGGCCTGACTGGTATCCAGATTATGAACTTCAACAGCCTCTATCAGCTTTTCCGGGCAAAGCAGACCTGTTTTGCGCCGCTGGAGGCTGCCGATAAAATCCTGTTCATGCCCGATTTGCTTTCTTATCTGCTGACCGGGCAACAGGTCTGCGAGTATACGGAAGCCTCGACTTCGCAACTGCTGAACCCCGTCACCCGCCGCTTCGAGACCTCCCTGCTGGAGGCGGCCGGCGTACCGGCTTCGCTGCTGCACCCGCCGGTAGACCCGGGCGCCGTCATCGGAACACTGACCGACGCGCTGGCGGAAGAAACAGGTATCGGAAAAGTGCCCGTCGTCACCGTGGCCGGACACGACACCGCCTCGGCGATTATTTCCGTGCCGGCCGCGAATCCGCATTTTGCCTACCTGAGCAGCGGCACGTGGAGCCTGATGGGGGTCGAAACGGAGGCGCCGATTCTGACGCAGGATTCGTTTGAAAAGAATTTCACGAACGAAGGCGGCATCGAGGGGACGACGCGTTTCCTGAAAAACATCACCGGCATGTGGCTGCTGGAGCAGTGCAGGAAAGAATGGGAAAAGGCCGGACGCCGCTATTCGTATCCCGAAATCGTGCAGATGGCCCAAGCGGCCGGGAAGAGCCGTTCCATCATCAATCCCGACGACCCGCGCCTGGCCGCTCCGGCCGGTATGACCCGGGCAATAGCCGAGGTGTGCGAAGACAGTGGCCGGCCGGTTCCGGACACGGATGCCGCGTATGTCCGGTGTATCTTCGACAGCCTGGCCAACCGCTACAGGGAGGTGCTCGAAATGCTGTCTTCCATGATTCCCTTCCCGATTGAGCAGTTGCATGTGATTGGCGGTGGCTCGCAAAATGCACTGCTGAATCAGTTTACGGCCGATGCCATCGGGCTGCCGGTGGTGGCCGGTCCTTCCGAGGCGACGGCCATCGGCAACTGCCTGATGCAGGCCAAAGCTGCCGGACTGGTGAAAGATCGCTGGGAAATCCGCCGCATCGTGGCCCGCTCCTTTCCTTCGCAGACCTTTCTCCCACAGCCGGAAATGAAATAGTTTGACGAAAAGACGGACCTCATGAAACTTTTTACTTGGAAATACGGAAAAATTCGGCAGAACATTAAAAAAAGTGATCGCCGGGTGAATCCCGATATTTATGTGATCGAATCCATTTCCTGGGAAATGGATTCGATTTACGCTTTTTTCAAAAAATATGCACATGAAATCATTTCATATACACGTGAGAAAAAACCATTTTCCCGGGAGACGATTTTTGTCTCCCGGGATATGAAATATATCCGCGCGCAAATAGAAAAATTCATGCGTGAAATAGACATTATCACACGGGTGAATGAATTTATTTCCCGGGAGACGGGGAGTATTTCCCGCATGATTTTTCCCAAAAGTGCGTGTTTTCTGAGCGTTCCGCACCTGCCTTTTACCGGCTCAAAAACAATACCCGACTGATTGTCAGCAAAATAAAAACAGACACAAAATGCTATTCATATTATATTTACTATTACAAACAATGAAAAAATGAATTTATGATGAAGGAAAGTTTGATTAAACAATCGTATGAAATCGCAGCGGAACGTTATGCTGCGTTAGGAGTGGATACCGGCAAAGCCTTGACGGCGCTGGGGAACATATCCCTGTCTTTACACTGCTGGCAGGCGGACGATGTCGGCGGTTTCGAACATCAGGGCGGCGACCTGACCGGAGGGATTCAGGTGACGGGGAACTATCCCGGCAAAGCCCGCAACATCGAAGAATTGCGTGCCGACCTGCTGAAAGCCAAATCGTTCATCGCAGGCAGCCACCGGATTAGCCTGCACGAGATTTACGGTGATTTTCAGGGGAAAGCGGTTGAGCGCAATGAAGTGGAGCCGGCTCATTTCCAAAGCTGGATGGAATGGGCCAAAGCGAACGGGCTGAAACTGGATTTCAATTCCACCTCGTTCTCGCATCCGAAAAGCGGCAACCTGACGCTGGCCAGCCCGGACCGGGAAATCCGTGATTTCTGGATTGAGCATACGAAACGCTGCCGGAAAATCAGCGAGGCAATGGGCGCGTTTCAGGGCGACCCGTGTATCATGAACCTGTGGGTGCACGACGGCAGCAAGGAGGTGCCGGCCAGCAGGCTGAAATACCGCCGCATCCTGGAAGCGTCGCTGGACGAGATTTTTGCAACCGAATACAAAAACATGAAGGACTGTATCGAAGCCAAGCTCTTTGGCATCGGTCTGGAAAGCTATACCGTCGGTTCGTATGATTTCTACCTGGGCTACGGAGCCAAAAAAGGCAAGATTGTGACGCTGGACACCGGCCATTTCCACCTGACGGAAAGCATTGCCGACAAGATTTCGTCGATGCTGCTTTTTACGCCCGAAATCATGCTGCACGTGAGCCGTCCGGTTCGCTGGGACAGCGATCACGTGGTCATCCTGAACGACGACCTGCAGGATCTGGCGCGCGAGATTGTCCGCTGCGAAGCGCTGGACCGCGTACACATCGGACTGGATTACTTCGATGCCACCATCAACCGCATCGGCGCCTACGTCATCGGCAGCCGCGCCACGCAGAAAGCTATCCTGATGGCCCTGCTGGAACCCGCCGCCACCCTGCAGGCATACGAAGCGCAGGACCGGCTGTTTGAGCGCCTGGCCCTGCAGGAAGAGCTGAAAAGCCTGCCGTGGAACGCCGTATGGGACATGTTCTGCCTGCAGCACGGCGTGCCTGCCGGCGAAGACTACATTGCCGGGATTCTGGCCTACGAAAAAGAAGTTATGTCAAAAAGGGATTAAACAGGATTCATGAATACATTCATCGGATTGATAATCATAGCGGCAGGGAGCTTCGGGCAGTCCAGTTCGTATGTCCCGATCAACAAAGTAAAAGGCTGGTCATGGGAAAGTTTCTGGCTGATGCAGGGCATTTTTGCCTGGCTGGTTTTCCCCATGCTGGGCGCCCTGCTGGCTGTGCCTGAAGGAAGCAGCCTGGGGCAGGTGCTTTCGGTCGACCCCGCTGCCGCACTGAAGGCCACGGGATTCGGTCTCCTGTGGGGGATCGGCGGCCTGACGTTCGGCCTGAGCATGCGCTACCTGGGAGTTGCACTGGGACAGTCGATTGCGCTGGGTACGTGTTCGGCCTTTGGAACCATCATCCCGGCCCTTATGAAAGGGACGGATTTGTTTTGCGGCAAGGGCCTGATTCTGCTGGCAGGTGTCTGCATCACGCTGGCGGGCATCGCGATCATCGGTTTTGCCGGCGGATTGCGTTCCCTGAACATGACGGAGAAAGAGAAAAAAGCCGCCGTAAAGGATTTTGCCCTGACAAAAGGTTTGCTGGTCGCCTTGCTGGCCGGCGTGATGAGCGCCTGTTTTGCGCTGGGGCTGGAAGCGGGCGAGCCGCTGGTCGTCTCAGGCGCCAGCGACCTGTTCAAGGCGTTGCCGGCTACGCTGATGGTGACCTGCGGCGGATTTCTTACGAATGCGGCCTATTGCCTGTATCAGAACGGAAAAAACAGGTCCTTCGGCGATTACGGCAAGAAACCGTTACTGGTAAACAACCTTTTGTTCTGCGCCCTGGCCGGATTGCTGTGGTATAGCCAGTTTTTCGGACTGAGCATGGGGAAAAGTTTTCTGGAAGCGGGCAGCGTCATGATGGCCTTTTCGTGGTGTATCCTGATGGCCCTGAACGTGACCTTCAGCAACATATGGGGCATCCTGCTCAAAGAATGGAAAGGAGCATCCAAAATAACGGTGCTGGTGCTGGTGGCCGGTTTGACGGTACTGATTTTTTCACTGGTCTTTCCGAATCTGTTCAACTCTTAAAGTGTTTTCATCCTGTTTATAACAGGCCGATGACAGGGGCGTCCGATATGTTGCGGCGTCCTTGTCATCGTTTTTTATACCCTGTGCGGAATCTTGTCATACGAGTTCTCCGGGATCGCTGATTTTTCCGGTGACGGCAGCGGCGGCAGCCACCAGCGGGCCTGCCAGGAGCGTGCGTGCGCCGGGGCCTTGCCGGCCTTCAAAGTTGCGGTTCGAGGTGGAGACGACGTATTTGCCGGTCGGCACCTTGTCGTCGTTCATGGCCAGACAAGCCGAACAGCCGGGCTGCCGCAGTTCGAAACCCGCTTCGGCCAGAAGCCGGTCAATGCCTTCGGCGCGGATTTGCCGTTCCACGGCGCGGCTGCCCGGCACCAGCCAGGCCGTCACGCCCGCCGCCTTCTTCCTCCCCTTCACCACGGAGGCAAAGGCGCGGAAGTCTTCGATGCGTCCATTCGTGCAGCTTCCCAGAAAGACATAGTCCACGGGCTTGCCCAGGATGGCTTCGCCGGCCTTGAAGCCCATGTATTCAAGCGCTTTTCGATGGGAAGCGCGACCAGTTTCGTCGGTGTCTTCCTCTGCGGGAATGGTTTCTCGAATACTTATGGCCATACCTGGATTGGTGCCGTAGGTCACCATCGGCTCAATGTCTTCGGCTCGAAAAGCGACTTCGCGGTCAAACACGGCGTCGGCATCCGAGGCGAGTGCCTGCCAGTCAGCGACTTCCCTGTCCCATTCCGTACCGTCGGAGACGTGGAGCCTGGGGCGAAGGTAGGCAAACGTCACTTCGTCGGGCGCAATCATCCCGCCGCGGGCGCCCATCTCGATGGAGAGGTTGCAGATAGTCAAACGTTCTTCCATGGTCGCACAGCGGATGGCCTGGCCTGCATATTCGACGAAATAGCCCGTGGCGCCGCCGGTGGTCATGTGGCGGATGAGGTAGAGGGCGATGTCCTTGGCCGTCAC
Organism: Tannerella sp.; assembly: GCA_031276675.1. Lineage (GTDB taxonomy): Bacteria > Bacteroidota > Bacteroidia > Bacteroidales > Tannerellaceae > Tannerella. The sequence continues at coordinate 6,843 of JAISMO010000016.1, read as the reverse complement.
GCCGGGTTTACAGCGTCCGTCGACAGTGATGCGCATGGTTTGTGGCTGGCGTTGCAGGAGGCACTGCGTGGCAAGGGTCATTTCCACCTCGCTTGTGCCGATGCCGAAAGCCACGGCGCCCATGGCACCATGCGTGGAGGTGTGGCTGTCGCCGCAAACGACGGTCATGCCCGGCTGCGTCAGGCCGTTTTCGGGGCCTACCACATGAATAATCCCGTTGCGCGGGTGCAGCAGACCATAACAAGTCAGCCCGAAATGGCGGGCATTCTCTTCGAGCGTATCCACCTGCCTGCGTGAGACGGGATCGGCGATGGGCCGATCCTGGTGCAGGGTGGGGATGTTGTGGTCGGGCATGCATGTGACGCGCTCCGGCCGGAAAGGCTTCAAGCCCCGCCTGCGCAGGCCGGCAAAGGCCTGCGGACTGGTTACCTCATGGCAGTAGAGGCGGTCGATATACAGTTGCTCTGTGCCGTCGGGAAGTGTGTCAACGACATGCTTCTCCCAAATCTTTTCAAATAACGTTTTTCCCATATGATTCCTTTTTTTTCGATTGATATTTCTCCGCTTGCCGTCACAGATCCGCCTGTTTCACGAATTTGTTGATGGCGTCGACAAAGGCTTCGACCGAAGCGGCAACGATGTCGGTATTGGCCGAGAAACCGTAGTAGAGGTTGCCGTCGTACTCGACCTGCATGTGCACCTTGCCCACGTCGTCGCTGCCCTTGTTAATGGCCTGAATCAGAAATTCCCGAATGGTCATCCGGCGATGTATGATGTTTTTGACGGCCCTGATGGCGGCGTCGACCGGCCCGTTGCCCGAGGCGGCTGCCTCGAACTTCTCGCCGGCGATGTCCAGCCCGACGCTGGCTACCGAGCGCAGCCCGATACCGGAGGTGACTTGCAGAAATTCCAGCCGGATACGCTGCATCAACGTGCGATCCTTGCCGACCAGCATCAACACGTCTTCATCGTTAATGTCCTTCTTCCGGTCGGCCAGTTTCAGGAAGTTTTCATAGACTTTGTCCAGCTTTTCCGGTTCCAGTTTGACGCCGAGCACACTCAGGCGGTGTTTGAGCGCCGCCCGCCCGCTACGTGCTGTCAGGAGGATGGCATTGTCGTCGATTCCAACCTCCTTGGGGTCGATGATTTCATAGCTTTCGCGGTTTTTGAGCACGCCGTCCTGATGAATGCCGGAGGAATGGGCAAAGGCATTGCGTCCGACAATGGCTTTATTCGGCTGCACGGGCATGTTCATCAAACTCGACACCATCCGGCTGATGCCGTAAATCTTTGCGGTGTTGATATTGGTTTCTATGGCGCGTTCTCTGTGGCTTTTGAAAATCATGGCCACTTCTTCCAGCGATGTATTCCCCGCGCGTTCGCCGATGCCGTTGACGGTTACTTCCACCTGACGGGCGCCGTTCAATACGCCCTGCACCGTATTGGCCGTGGCCATACCCAAATCGTTGTGACAGTGGGTGGAGAGAATGGCCTTGTGGATGGCGTCCACGTGCTCCGTCAGGTAGCGGATTTTCACCGCGTATTCGTCGGGCAGGCAGTATCCGGTCGTGTCGGGGATGTTGACCACCGTGGCGCCAGCCTTGATGACAGCTTCCACCACCCGTGCCAGATATTCGTTGTCGGTTCGTCCGGCATCTTCACAGTAAAACTCCACATCTTCCACATATTTTTTTGCATAGCGGGTGGCTGCAATCGCCCGTTCCATGATTTCATCCCGGTTGGAATTGAATTTATAGCGGATATGATATTCCGAGGTGCCGATTCCGGTGTGGATGCGTTTTCGTTTGGCCGCACCCAGGGCTTCGGCCGCCACGTCGATGTCTTTCTCAACGGCGCGGGTAAGCGCACAAATCACAGGCCACGTAACGGCCCTGGAAATCTCCACCACGCTGTTAAAGTCACCCGGACTTGAGACGGGAAAACCGGCTTCAATCACGTCCACGCCCAATTCTTCCAGCGCTTTGGCCACCTGAATCTTTTCAACGCTGTTCAACTGGCAGCCCGGCACCTGTTCGCCGTCGCGCAAGGTTGTATCAAAAATAAATAATCTGTCCGACATCATTTGTCTGCATCTTTTGGTTATTACTCGCTTGTTTCTCTGTTTCAAAAAAAAACCTTTCCCACTTGGAAGTGAGAAAGGTTCCATGTACGTCTATCCCTGCATCAACGTACATGCAGTCTCACTTCCCGTCCCGCTCAAGGAGCAGGATGTGATTGGAAAGAAGAAGACTGTTTATTTTATAATGTAACATACTTTTATCTTGTTTGGCGCCGCAAAGGTAATGACTTTTTACAAACCGCCCAAATTAAATTGATATTTTTTCGGCAAGTCTTCTTATAAACCGGAAGATGTTGTCCGTTTATCGTTTTAACTTCATGCCGAAACAGCCTTGCGGTGAATTTCAAACGGACGTTTTTGTCGGCAGCAGCCTGTAAACGGCAAGTTTGAAACGCATCCTTACAGCAAACCGGCTGCCAGTTCGGCCAATTCGCTGCGTTCGCCTTTCATCAAATTGACATGGGCAAACAGGACTTGTCCCTTCATCCGGTCAATCATATACGCCAGTCCGTTGCTTTGTGCATCCAGGTAGGGAGAATCGATCTGATGGATGTCACCGGTGAAAATCATCTTCGACCCTTCTCCCGTACGTGTGATAATCGTTTTGATTTCGTGTGGCGTCAGATTTTGCGCTTCGTCAATGATGCAAATCGTTTCGGCCAGACTTCGTCCGCGGATAAACGCCAGCGCTTCGATCACCAATTGATTGTTTTTCCGCATCTCGTCAATCTGACGGATTTCCGGACTGTTCGGTGCGAATTGCGCCCTGATGACGCTCAGGTTGTCGAACAGCGGCTGCATGTAAGGCTCAACCTTCTCCTTCTGCGTCCCCGGGAGGAAGCCGATGTCCCTGTTTGCCAGCGAAACAATCGGACGTGCCAGCAGAATCTGCTTGTAGCTGTTTGCCTGCCTCAACGCCGAAGCCAGAGCCAGCAATGTCTTGCCCGTGCCGGCCTTGCCGGTGATACCGACCAGCTTGATGTCCGGGTCGTTCAGCACCTCAAAGGCGAAACACTGTTCGGCGTTACGCGGCTGAATACCGCAGTTCAAACCTTTTTCCACTTTCCGTACCTTCTCCGTGAAAGGACTGTAACGCGCCATCACGGAATTGGAACTGCTTTTGAGGATAAAACAGGCATTCGGCTTGAGCGTCCGGCCAAAAGGCAGGCGCGAAACGTCGATACCCTCGCGGGAGGCGTACAGTTCGTTTATCAAATCGTCATCCGTTTCTTCATACGTGGCGTATGCACCGTCAAATACATCTACATCCTTCACTTTCCCTGTGATGTAGTCCTGAACGGCAATCCCCAGCGCCCGGGCTTTCATCCGAAGGTTGATGTCCTTAGTCACTAAAATCGTCTGCATATCCGGATATGTATCCCTGACCAGGCAGGTGCATGAAAGAATCCGGTGATCCGGAATCCGTTCATGAAACGAAGAAGCTACTTTCCGGTGATACGTTTCGTCGGTAATCACGAAAAGCATTCCCCTGCCTTCTCCGATCGAAACCCCTTTTTGGGGCAGCTGGTCGGTGGTCAACCGATCCAGTTCACGGATGAACTCGCGAGCGTTGTAATTAAGCTGATCGCTCCCTTTTTTGAATTTGTCGAGCTCTTCCAGCGTTGCAACCGGCAAAAAAATATCATTTTCTTGAAAGCTCTTTAAGCACTGATAATCATGCAATATGACGTTCGTATCCAGTATAAAATTTTTCTTTGCGCCCATGTTTTTAAACTTTTTATCGCTTTGGTTGCACAAAGATATAAATAATTTATCTACTTTTACACCCACATTTAACTACATAAATATGACATACATAGAAACTCTTAGTTATCTATACTCCTGTACACCGGCGTTTCATCAAGTCGGTCGGTCGGCTTACAAACCCGGTTTAGAAAGGAGTATTGCACTTGACAAAGCGATGGGAAATCCACATCGGGGGTATTTTTCCATCCATGTAACGGGTACAAACGGGAAAGGTTCCGTGGCTCACATGCTTGCCGCTGTTTTACGGGAAGCAAAGTACCGGGTAGGTTTATATACCTCCCCGCATCTGGTAGACTTTTGCGAACGCATCCGCGTGAACGGGAAAAAAATTCCCCGTCAATACGTAGTTGATTTCGTAGAACGACATCGGGTGGTGATCGAATCGGTGAAGCCTTCCTTTTTTGAGGTGACGTCCTGTCTGGCGTTTGAATTTTTCCGCCATAAAAAGGTAGACGTTGCCATCATCGAAGCCGGTCTGGGAGGCAGGCTGGACAGTACGAACATCATCCATCCGAAACTGAGTATCATTACGAATGTCAGCAAGGAACATACGCAGTATTTGGGTGATACGCTGATACAGATTGCAAACGAGAAGGCCGGTATTATCAAATCTCATGTGCCGGTGGTGATCGGAGAAGCTACGGAGGAACAGCCGGAAGTAAACGAGGTCTTCCTGAAAAAGGCAAGCGAGATGCAGTCGCCCATCTTTTTTGCCAGAGAAGAACAGCGCCTCCTGAACGTCAGACAACAGAAAAGCGGCAAACTGGAATTTCATTCGCCTGAGTTTGGCCGTTTCGTCTGCGACTTGCAAGGCCTGGCCCAACGGATGAACGTGCAAACGGTCCTGACGGCGCTGCATCAATTGAAGGAACTGCGTATCAAGATTCCGTCGAAATCCGTACGCAACGCCATGGGAAAGGTTGCCGAGATGACCAACCTGATGGGACGGTGGCAAACGCTGCAAACGGAACCGCTGGTGATCTGCGACACGGGACACAATGCCGCTGCGTGGGAACACCTGACGCCTCAGTTGCTGCAAAAAACCGAGTTGCACACGAACCTGCGGATGATCATCGGAATGTCAAGCGACAAGGATATTGACGCCATCCTGCCGCTGCTGCCCTCCGACGCGCAGTATTATTTTACGCAGGCCTCCACCGGCCGTGCGCTGCAGGTAGAAACGCTGGCGACGAAAGCCCGTCAGCATGGTCTCCTGGGGACGATTTTCCATTCGGTGGGCGAAGCCGTGGAAGCTGCCATGAAAGAAGCCCGACCCAAGGATATGATTTTTATCGGCGGCAGTAATTTCGTCGTGGCCGACGCTCTTCCACTGTTTAAGGACGGGAAGTTTCAGGAGGAGAATCTGCAAAAAACAGACATGGATGACACCCGTTCTGCGGCAGAAACTTAACGACTCTCCCCTGGCGAGATGGGGTGTACTGGGGATCGTTTCCATCACGATGATGTGCGCTTATTTCATTGCCGACGTGATGGCGCCCCTGCAACCCATGCTGGAGGAACAGTTCAACTGGGACGGAGCGGAATACGGACTGTTCTCAGGCGCCTACGGATGGTTCAACGTATTTCTGTTCATGCTGATTTTCGCTGGAATTATCCTTGACAGGAAAGGTACACGCTTCACCGGCGTCCTTTCCTGCCTCCTGATGATTGCAGGATGTGCCGTCAAGTATTATGCAGTCTCGCCGTTCTTTACCCTTGAAGGGACGATGTTCGGCATCAAGGCGCAGGTACTGACGGCCTGTCTCGGATTTGCCGTTTTCGGCATGGGTGCGGAGACCGCCGGCGTGGCAGTGACCAAAATCATTGCCCGCTGGTTTTCGGGAAAGGATATCGCCCTGGCAATGGGATTGCAGGTCTCCACCGCCCGTATCGGAACTGCGCTGGCGTTCTTCATAAGCGTCAAAACGGCTGTCCGCTTCAACGAAATATCGGCGCCGCTGCTACTGGGATTACTCCTGCTTTGCATCGGACTGATTACATTCATTGTCTTCTGCGTGATGGATCGCAAACTGGATCAGTCCGTCGAGGAAAATCACAATCTCATGGAAGGGCAGGAAGAATCTTTCCGGCTGAAGGATGTGGTACAAATGATCCGCAATCGCGGATTCTGGCTGATTGCTGTCCTGTGCCTTCTTTTCTATTCGGGCGTCTTCCCTTTTCTAAAGTATGCTACCTCGCTGATGGTAAACAAGTACGGCGTAAGCGAAGAATTGGCCGGTACGATTCCGTCGCTGTTGCCCGTGGGGGCCATTCTGCTGACGCCGCTTTTCGGCCTGTTATATGACTATGTCGGGAAAGGCGCCGGCATCATGCTTGCAGGCTCTTTCCTGCTGCTTGTCGTCCATACGCTTTTTGCCCTGCCGCTGCTGAATGTATGGTGGTTTGCCTCAGTCGTTATGGTACTTCTGGGCATTGCGTTTTCGCTGGTTCCTTCGGCCATGTGGCCGTCGGTACCCAAGATTATCCCGCAACACCAGTTGGGAACGGCCTACGCCACCATCTTCTGGATACAGAACATCGGTCTGATCGGCGTTCCCATGCTGATTGGCCGGGTGCTCAAGAATTATTGCCGGACCGGCATTGCAGAACAGCCGTATGACTATACGCTTCCGATGATCATTTTCTCCTGTTTCGGACTGCTGGCCGTGTGCGTTGCCTGGCTGCTCAAAAGGGAAGACCGGAAAAAAGGCTACGGACTGGAAAAGCCGAATATCAGGAAGATGTAAACCGGATCAGAAGATTCTGCTTTTCGACGAATGTTCGTAATAATCGGGATTATTGCCAAGAATATCGAGTACCGGCTGACTGATAGCGTCGATAGCCGCTTCGACTTCGTCGGATATTTCGAGCGAACAGGCCTCGACATTCATTTTCAACTCGTTTATATTGCGCGAGCCGATAAGCGTGGACGCCATAAACGGTTTTTTCAATATCCATGCGATAGACAGTTGGGCGATGTGGATATTGAGGTCGGC
>JAISMO010000006.1 GCA_031276675.1 Tannerella sp. | reverse complement strand
CTTATCTCTCCCTGCTCCCGCATCAGCAGCTGGCTGAGAAAATCAATCAGCAAATCCTTGTTTGCTTCCGTACCGAAGAGTTTTTTGAATCCGAAATCGGTATAGGGATTCATATATTTATCCGTTGTTGTCATCATTTGTTGTGTTTTTTATTTGTTGCAAAGTTAGCATTAAATATGCGGAAACGGACGATAGGAGACAAATAGAACTTCTTCATTAATCGGGCAACCAACGCTTTCGCCAGGTCCTTTCGTGCTAAAATCAAGGCTTTCAGAGGAGCTTTGAGAGAGGTATGGATATGAAATTCTTTTTATTCGAACCGGCTGATATTCTTGCCTGAACACAGGATTTCAAAAGTAAAGCCCAACGCAGGAACGCCGGGCCAAAGAGTAGAAAAGTGGAGTATACCGGACTCGAACCGGTCACCTCGACACTGCCAGTGTCGCACTCTAGCCAGATGAGCTAATACCCCGTATTGCCGTTTTCGGTGGCAAAGGTAACGATTTTGTCAAGATAACCATTACCTTTGTTCGATTTTTATCACAAAATAAAGGATGAACTATCATACAACCTTTCATTCGGACAGTGCTGTTTGGGATGAAGGTCTTCATGACCTGAAGCCGCATTGCATCCCCGTGACAGCTCAAAGCAGCCTGTTTCGCCGCCGGCCGGCGAGGCCTCGCGTGTTGCGGAAAGAGGCGGCCGCGACATACTGTCTCGCCGGACACGCTGCCTTGTCGGGCGAAATTGATCCGCAATGACACAGGAACGAATCATATTGGGCATTGATCCCGGAACAATCGTGATGGGTTACGGTGTACTGGCGGTTATAGACCGCAAACCCCGTCTGATGACCATGGGGGTGTTGAAACTGGACAAATACGAAGATCATTATTTGCGTCTGCGACGCATCTACGAGCGAATGCTGTCGCTGATAGATGAATACCTGCCCGACGAACTGGCTATTGAGGCGCCTTTCTTCGGGAAAAACGTACAGAGCATGTTGAAGCTCGGACGGGCGCAGGGAGCAGCCATTGCCGCCGCACTGAACCGGGACATGCCCATCTTTGAATATGCACCGCTGAAAATCAAACTGGCCATTACCGGAAACGGACAAGCCTCCAAAGAACAGGTAGCCGGGATGTTGCAGCATATTTTGCATATCCCTGACGAAAACATGCTGCCGCAACTGGATGCCACGGACGGACTGGCGGCCGCCTTTTGCCATTACATGCAAATCAGTCGGCCGGCTCTACAGGGAAAATCCTGTGCAGGATGGAAGGATTTTGTTGCCAAAAACCCGGGGAGAGTGCATACATAGAAATTCAAGTATACTTTCCGAAATGCCATCCGCGAAAGTTTTCCGCCATATTCTTTCTCACGACAGGGAAACGATTGAGTTTTTTGAGTTATCTTTGCTACTCATTAAACAGAACAATTCTATGAAAAAAATTCATTTACTGATTTTATTACTGCTTGTGCCGGGTGTTGTCAGCCTGGCCGGCGAGCCGGAGCGCCTGCGTCGCGACCAAAGTTTTCTGGGAATTCATTTTGATTTCCATGCCGGTAACGATTGCAAAGAAATCGGGAAAAACACAACCCCCGGAATGATTCACTCCATTATTGACAGGGTGCGTCCCGATTATGTGCAAATCGACTGCAAAGGGCATCCCGGCTATACGAGTTACCCGACGAAGGTGGGCAATCCGGCGCCGGGCTTTGTGGGCGATCCGCTGCGCATGTGGCGCGACGTGACCGCCATGCGCGGCGTGGCGCTTTACATGCATTATTCAGGTGTATGGGATACGCGCGCCCTTGAACTCCGTCCGGAGTGGGCGGCTATCAATGCCGACGGTGCACCCGACAAGGACAAGACTTCCGTTTTCGGCCCCTACGTGGACAAGTTACTGATTCCCCAACTGAAGGAACTGGCAGGCGACTACGGCGTGGATGGAGTCTGGGTTGATGGCGAATGCTGGGCAACGATTCCCGATTATGGCGAGCGTGCTGTCCGCCTGTTCCGGGAAGCGACGGGCATAAAAAAGATTCCGAAATCGGCGAAAGACCCATACTGGTATGAATGGATGCAGTTCCATCGCGAGGGCTTCCGCAAATATCTCCGCCATTACGTCGCGGCCGTACATTCGGAATATCCCGAATTCCAGATTTGCAGCAACTGGGCGTTTACGCATCATATGGCGGAACCGGTTTCCGTGGCGCTTGATTTCCTGTCGGGCGACTACTCGCCGAACAACAGTGTCAACTCGGCGCGTTTTGCAGGACGTTACCTGGTTCATCAGGGCATCCCGTGGGACTTGATGGCATGGAGTTTCTCCCACAATCCGTTTCCCAAAGAACAGAAAACGGCCGCACAGCTGAAACGCGAAGCAGCCATCGTTCTGGCGCTGGGCGGCGGATTCCAGGCTTATTTCACGCAGAATCGCGACGGGTCGGTTCGACTGGAGGAAATGGAGGTCATGGCCGAAGTCGCCCGGTTTGCCCGCGAACGCCAGCCCTGGTGTCATCATTCGGTGCAACTGCCGCAGGTCGCACTTTTGCTCTCGACAAGCGACTACCAGCGCAATGCACACAGTCTGTTCCCTCAATACAAGGGTCATTCGCAGGGCATACTGCAATGCCTGCTGGAAGGACAGCACAGCGTTGATTTGGTGAGCGAGGAAACGCTGGCGCCGGACATGAGTCGCTTTCCGCTGATTGTGATTCCTGAATGGAAAAATATTTCGCCCGCGTTCTGCGCCGACTTGGTTGATTATGTAAAAGGCGGTGGCAGCCTGTTAGTTATCGGGAAGGAAACGTCCGAACAGTTTGCGAAATGGACCGGTGTCCGTCTTGCCGGCGACGAATGGACAATCCGGTCGCTTGGCAACGGGAAAACCGGCTTCCTGCCCGTTTCAGTGGGAGAAGCTTATGAGAAAAGCGGCGACGCGGCGATACGCAAACAGGTGGACGACGCGGTACGCACGCTGTTCCCCAACCCGCTGGCGGAAGTCAGCGGATCGCCGTGGGTGGACGTGTCTGTCAGCCACCTGGACGGCAAACGGATCGTACATTTGGTGAATACGTCCGGCGACCACAAGGGTGCAGGGATTATCCGTTCAATCGATCCGATCGGCCCACTGCAAGTATCCATCCGTTACGACCGGAAGCCGACGAAAATCACCCTCCAGCCGGCGGGAAAAGCGTGCGACTTTACCTGTTCGGACGGAAAAGCGCACTTGAAACTCGACGCTGTCGAGATTTACGACATGCTGGTTATTGAATAGGCATGGGAAAGAAAAAACATCTCCTGCAGCAGGTGATTTTCACGCTGATGGCACTTACGGCCACAGGCTGTTCGACAGCCTGGTTCGTGATGCGGCGCGAACAGCCGTGGCTGGCGTTTTACGTCGCCTGCTGCGGTGGGATCATGCTGATCAACCTGCTCATTCTTCTGATTTTCGTACGCAGGAATATGAAATAGCTATCCATAAATATTATATGAAATGAAATATCGTGTTTTTACTGATTCTGCGTTTTCAGAAAACGGCTTTCGGTTTTCCTCACTGAAAATCGAAAGCCGTCCGCTGAAAACGATATTGGCCATATTGAGTTTAGCCCTTGTCTGCACCGCCTGTGTAAAGGAAGGAAAAACATGGCAATTGGCCTGGGAAGAGAATTTTGACGGCGACTCGTTTGATACGTCCCGCTGGAGCAAGATTCCGCGCGGCCACTCAGACTGGAATAATTACATGTCCGACAGTGACTCCTGTTACCGGGTAGCCGGCGGGCAACTGATTCTGCGCGGCCTGCGCAACGGGTTCCTGCCCGAAGATACGGCTACATTCCTCACCGGCGGCCTCTATACCAAAGACAAAGTCGGATTCGGCCGCGGTCGGCTCGAGATACGGGCGAAGCTGGGCAAGGCTACGGGCGCCTGGCCGGCATTCTGGCTGTTGCCGTTCGACAACACCCCGTGGCCGGATGGCGGCGAAATAGACATCATGGAACGGCTGAACGGCGAAAGCATCGCCTACCAGACGGTTCACTCCCATTACACATATGAATTGAAAATCAAGGATCCGCACCAGGGCGCTACCGGCGCGATTGATCCGGAGGATTACAATGTATACGCCGTGGAGCTGTATGCCGACAGCCTTTCCTTCTACATCAACGGGAGACATACGTTTACCTATCCCCGAATCGAAACGGACCGGGAAGGCCAGTTCCCGTTCGACCGCGAGTTCTATCTCCTGCTGGACATGCAACTGGGCGGCTCATGGGTTGGAAGGGTTGAACCGGACGACTTGCCCGTAGAAATGCAAATTGACTGGGTGAGGTTCTATAAAAAGTGACGGAAAGCGCGCATACGGCTTTGGCAACCTGTGTGATTCTTCCGGCAAGTGTTTTTTATTCAAGAAAGAAGTATGATCAGGTGGTATGATTCGAGGCAATATCTGAAATATGTTTTTATCATTGTGGCGATGCTGATCGCCATTGTATCGGTCGTTGTTTCGGATTCACTCATTAAGAAACTCGCGGAAGAGGAACGTCAGAAAATGGAAGTCTGGACGGAAGCGCAACGCTTGTTTATCCTCGACGATTCGACGCAGACGAGCCAGATATCCCTGATTTGGAAAGTGATGGAAAGCAATACGACGATTCCGGTGATATGTTGTGACGATCAGGGAAATATCGTCAGCTACAACAACATCAGGGTGCCTGACCGGAATCCGGAACTTTTTCTGCAAAAGAAAGTCCGGGAGTTTAAAGCAAAAAATCCGCCGTTCTCCCTTGATTTCGGCGATAATACCTATCAGTACCTGTATTACGACGATTCGGTGATCCTGAAACGGCTGTTGATCTATCCGTATGTGCAGCTTCTGGTAATCGCCGTGTTTATCATGATCTCCTTCCTGGCGCTGGCCAGTACGAAGAAGGCGGAGCAAAACAAGGTCTGGGTGGGCCTGTCAAAGGAGACGGCCCATCAGTTGGGCACGCCGATCTCGTCGCTGATTGCATGGGTGGAGTACCTGAAAACGAAAGAGGTGGACGCCGCATACCTGCGTGAAATGGAGAAGGACGTGATACGGCTGGAGGTCATAGCCGAACGTTTCTCCAAAATCGGTTCAAATCCGGATATCATGCCGCTGAATATCAACGAAGCCGTTCGTTCGGCCTGTGCCTATATGGAGTCGCGCGTCTCGCCGAAGGTGAAGATGGCAACGGAATTTTCCGAACACCCCTTGTCGGCGTTAATGAATGAGGCGCTGTTTTCGTGGGTGATCGAGAACCTGACGAAAAATGCGGTGGATGCAATGGACGGACAGGGCAGCATCACCTTCCGGGTCGGCGAGAAAGGGCGGAAAGTCCTTGTTGACGTGACGGATACGGGAAAAGGAATCCCCAAATCGAAATTCAAAACCGTGTTCATACCCGGTTATACGACCAAAGCGCGAGGCTGGGGACTGGGCCTGTCTCTGGTACGCCGCATCGTGGAATCTTATCCCGGCGGGAAAATCCATGTCAAAAACTCGGAAATCGGCAAAGGTACCACCTTCCGCATTGAATTGCGTAAATACAGTCGAAACGCAAAAACGCATGGAGGTAAATCCCTGTTTGCAAAGTCCGTCCGCTAATAAACAGCAGTCAATCACTGTCATAAGCATGTGCATCCTCCGAACAGCAGGATAAAAACGAATCATGCATGATTGCGCCGGAAACAGGCGCGGGGAGGCGAAAAACACGTTTGAAAGGCCGTACCGTGCGCCGGCCGGCAGAGTCGGCTTTTGAATGAAAATCATCATCATTCTGACAATTAGCCTGCTGTTGATTTTGAATACCTGAAAGGCAGGTTCCGGGCGCTAAAAAACATGACTGAGGAAAAAAAAATTCATCTGTAATGATTTTGATCTCGGATGTGGATTTTTCATTTTCACGTGAAAAGATTTTCATTTACGCGTTTCTGCTCCTTCCTTACGCGAAAATAATTTCTTTTTCATCCGTGACTGTTTTATTTTCACGTGAAGATTTTTTTATTCGCGTCTGAAATTTTTTTTTCTCGCGAGAAACCGTTTGCTGTACAGATGTGATTTTTTTTATCACAAACATGTTTTTTCCGTATCTCTCGAACCTGGAGATCGTGTGCAGGGCCGTAATTTCCAAAATGAACATGCGGGCACCGAACCCGTCCATACAATAAAAGAAACTGTTGAAGGCTATACAGAATAAAATCCGCGAAACCGCAAAACTCGGGACTTTGCAGGCAATCTCATGAAAATAACCTGCAACAGTACAGAAGTTTTCAATTTATTCATCCCTGTTTCTGTTCGTGTCCGCCTCGGGCAAAATGTCATAGCATTTTTCAGTCAATCCTTCGATGGCGACCCATTCCCGAGTATCCTGCTCAAATTGGAGATATTCCTTCCGTTCGCGATCGGATAACGCAATGGTGTCGACCACGGATGGTGTCAATATTCGATAGTCGGGCAATGAAACCCAGACCGGTGTATAGGACGGTCGGATGCGGAGGGGTCGGCCGACAGTCTTTTCAAGGTCAAGCGTGACGATCAGTCCACCGTTCCGGTAGCGGTCACGCTGGTTCGATACCAGATTACCTAACGAATACAAAGTGACGGAACGAATGATGCCGTCGCTATCTGCATGAAGGTCAATCGGCTGAATGACATGCGGATGACTGCCGACCACGATTTCCACTCCTCGCCGGTAACAATATTCGGCCAGCATGCGCTGGGTCGGAGTGGGCCGACGGACATATTCATCTCCCCAATGAAAAAATACCGTTATACAGTCAATTTCCCTGCGGTCCACCCGGGACAGATCCCGCGCGATCGCCGACGTATCAGTCAGATTGACAATGATTCCTTTCGGGACAGGCAATCCGTTCGTACTGTACGTATAGTTGAAAATCGCCATTCGTATCCCGTTTACGTCTATCCGGAGCGGATGAAAACGGTTATACTGCAAGCTGTCGGCAAACGCGCCCGTGAAAGCAATGCCGAGCGAATCGAGGCAGCGTGTCGTGTAGTCAATACCCGTCCGGCCATTATCGCAGATGTGATTATTGGCCAGAACGGCTACGTCAATCTGCATCTCCGACAGTGCATCGGCCAGTGCTGAGGGCGAACGGAAGCGCGGATATCCCGTATAATGGAGAGAAGGCGTCAAGGTTGTTTCCAGGTTGAGGATCGCAAGATCGGCCTTTTGAAAAACGGACGTCACGAAGCGGAATGACTCCGTGTAGTCGTATTCGCCGCCGGTCTTGCGAGCCGCCTGCACTTGCGACAGGTGCTGCATCAGGTCGCCGGCCAGGACAAGCCGGGCATACAGGCTACAGGGAGAACAGGACACGGAATCAGTGTCGGACAACAGCAATGGCCCCCCGACGCGCTTCGGAGTATCGAACCATGTGAGAAGTCCTGCCGCGGCAAATGCCGGAAATGCCAGAAGACTTATCCAGAACCCCTTCTTCTTCAAATACATGAACATTCAACTGTTTTTGTACCAGGAGGCATACAAGTGATAATTGCGGGCAATTTTCTGGTTAATCTCCCGTGCCTGTTCGGAATCCACCTTTTTGACGAATTTGGCAGGTATGCCGGCATAGATACTGCCCGGTTCCACCTGCGTATGGCTCAATACGACCGATCCGGCCGCAATGATGGCGCCCTCGCCGATAACGGCGTGATCCAGTACCACCGCGCCCATCCCAATCAATGCACTGTCGCAGATTTTCGCGCCGTGAATGGTGACGTTATGCCCGACAGAAACATCATTGCCGATTTCGATGACCGATTTTTCATACAGGGTGTGGAGAACCGAACCATCCTGAATATTGACTCCGTTACCGATACGGATGGAGTTGACGTCGCCCCGCAAAACGGTGCCGAACCAGATGCTGCAACCGCTGCCTATTACAACATCGCCAATGATTGCAGCATTGTCGGCCAGATAGGTGTCTTCGCCGATGACAGGAGTATATCCCCTGACAGATTTGATAAGTGCCATAATTCTCGCTGTTTTTCGAATAAAATTGCCACAAAAGTATGTTAATATCTTCATCCACAAAAAAAATATCGCGGAAAATTTTGCAGGGAATCAAACAATCCGTAATTTTGTGCCCGATTTTTTACGGATAAGATAATCAGTATATAATAACAAACTAAAGTATTTATGATCGTAGTTCCATTGAAAGAAGGCGAAAGCATTGAAAGAGCGCTGAAAAAGTTTAAACGGAAATTTGAGAAGACCGGTGTGGTGAAAGAACTGAGAAGCCGCCAAGCCTTCATAAAACCCTCTGTAGCAAAAAGAAAACAGCGTATTCGTGCTATATATGTGCAGCAACTGCAACAGGCCGAAGAATAGCCCTCTGAAATATTTTCTCCATTTTTCCTTGCTCTGTTGAAATTTTTTTCTTAAATTCGTCACATCAAAAAAACGTGACGTAAGAATATGTCTATGGATTCGTTCTTGAGTTATCTTCGTTATGAGAAGGGCTATTCCGATCATACAACAGAAGCGTATCTCCGCGATTTGCTTCAATTTAAAGCATTTATCGCGGGAAAGCGAGTGGAAGATATCCCGTTCGCCGTTGATTTTTGTGCGATTAACCCGGAGCAAATCCGTAAGTGGATGATGACGCTTTTAGATCGCAAGATGACGCCTTCTTCCATCAGACGCAAGTTGAGTGCTCTCAAAACGTATTTCCGGTTTCTCGTCAAGCAGGGCATTGTGGAAAAAAATCCGGTACAGTTTGTTCAAGGCCCCAAAATGGGAAAGATGTTACCTTATTTCGTGAAAGAGAAGGAATTGGTGCGACTTTTGGACGGAGACGGTTTTCAGAATGATTTTGAAGGGGTGAGAGACCGGCTGCTGCTGGAATTACTTTACGAGACGGGCATTCGGCGGACAGAACTGATCACGCTTCAGCAAGCAGATGTCGATTTTGATGGGATGCAACTGAAAGTAACCGGAAAACGTAACAAACAACGGCTGATACCTTTTGCCGAACGTTTAAGGGATATGATGCTCGAATACATGTCCATACGAAAAAAAACAGTAGGAACGGACGAAGCCTGTTTCTTTGTCAGGAAAGACGGCACTCCACTTTCGCCATTCATCATCTACCGCATTGTGAGACGGACTCTTATGGCGATTCCAATGCTGGCTAAACGCAGTCCGCATGTGTTGAGACATTCCTTTGCAACGAGCATGTTGAACAATGGCGCGGAATTGAATGCCGTGAAAGAATTACTCGGGCACAGCAGTTTGGCTTCCACATCCATCTATACGCACGTGACTTTTGAAGAATTGAAAAAAGTGTATCATGCTCATCCAAGAGCGAAAAAGTAAGGAGGAAAAATTATGGAAATTAAAATTCAAGCAATTCATTTCGATGTTTCAGAACGGTTGGAAACTTTTATACGAAAAAAAGTTTCTAAATTAGAGCAGTTTCACGACGGGATACTGACGGCAGAAGTGAATTTGCGGGTGATCAAGCCAGAAACGGCTCAGAACAAACAAGCCGGCGTTCGGGTGAAGATCAAAAATAATGAATGTTTCGCCGAAAAAATCAGCGATACGTTTGAAGAAGCCGTCGACCATGTAGCAGATGCCTTGGAAAGGCAATTAATCAAACTGAAAAAAGGCGTGAATAAAAAAACTGCCGACAAATTTTGGAATGTCATAAATAATGACTAAATTTGCAGCCGTTTCGCCCTAAGTCCTAAGTTTATCATAGTCAGGTGAGGCGGTTGAATCCCATAAGCCTCTTTAGCTCAGTTGGCCAGAGCACGTGATTTGTAATCTCGGGGTCGTTGGTTCGAATCCGACAAGAGGCTCGAAGAGGACGGGGGAATCCCGCTTTTTCCAGAGGGGATGCAAGGAATGTACAGGTGGGTAACAGCGGGAAGAGGTTCCCGTATATTTATATAATAATGTATAGAAAATGCCTGTGTAGCTCAGTGGTAGAGCACTTCCTTGGTAAGGAAGAGGTCCCGAGTTCAAATCTCGGCACCGGCTCGACGGATGAGAGGATAGCTAAAGTATCAAATGAATATAATTTTAAAACAGAGATAATTATTATGGCAAAAGAACATTTTAACAGGACGAAACCGCATGTAAACATCGGTACGATTGGTCACGTTGACCATGGTAAAACAACTTTGACGGCCGCTATTACGACTGTCTTGGCGAAGAAAGGTCTGTCTGAGGTGCGTTCGTTCGATTCGATCGACAATGCTCCGGAAGAAAAGGAAAGAGGTATTACGATTAATACGGCTCACGTAGAGTATGAAACAGCAAACCGTCATTACGCGCATGTAGATTGTCCGGGTCATGCCGACTACGTGAAGAACATGGTTACGGGTGCGGCCCAGATGGATGGCGCTATTATCGTGGTGGCGGCAACAGACGGTCCGATGCCCCAGACACGTGAACATATTCTTTTGGCGCGTCAAGTAAACGTACCTCGGTTGGTTGTGTTTATGAATAAATGTGACATGGTTGATGACGAGGAAATGTTAGAACTCGTTGAAATGGAAATGAGAGAGTTGCTTTCTTTTTACGAATTTGATGGCGATAACACTCCTGTTATTCAGGGTTCTGCCTTGGGTGCGCTGAATGGTGATTCCAAATGGGAAGAAAAAGTCATGGAACTGATGGATGCGGTAGATACATGGATACCACTGCCACCGCGCGATATTGACAAACCGTTCCTGATGCCGGTCGAAGACGTGTTTTCGATCACGGGACGTGGTACCGTAGCAACGGGACGTATTGAGACCGGTATTATTAAGACAAGTGAAGAGGTTCAGATCATTGGTCTGGGCGCACCGGTTGGAAAGAAATCGGTTGTAACAGGTGTTGAAATGTTCCGCAAAATATTGGATGAAGGCCAGGCTGGTGATAACGTAGGTTTGTTGCTGCGCGGCATCGACAAGAATGAGATCAAACGGGGGATGGTGCTTTGCCATCCGGGTAAAATACAGCCTCATTCCAAATTCAAAGCGGAGGTGTATATTCTGAAGAAAGAAGAAGGTGGCCGTCACACACCGTTCCACAACAAATATCGTCCGCAATTCTATATCCGTACGTTGGACGTCACGGGTGAAATTACGTTGCCGGAAGGTGTGGAAATGGTGATGCCGGGCGATAATGTAACGATCGAAGTAGAATTGATCTATCCGGTTGCATGTAATGTAGGACTGCGTTTTGCTATCCGCGAAGGTGGTCGTACGGTTGGAGCCGGCCAAATTACGGAATTGGAAAACTAAGATAATATCATCTGAGGTACGGGATTTGGACGTTTGACGTTCTAACAGATTTATCAGATGTGTTTAGTTGTCATACAAATTTTCTTATAGCTATTTTTTAACCGGCTATTATTCACGGAAGTAGCTCAGTTGGTAGAGTACCGGTCTCCAAAACCGGCTGTCGGGAGTTCGAGCCTCTCCTTCCGTGCCATAAACAATAAATAATGAAACAGATTGTTGCATATTTCAAAGACTCGTATAACGAGCTTGTACATAAAGTTTCCTGGCCTACACGCAAAGAGTTGTCCAGTAGTGCTGTAGTGGTTATGTTTGCTTCCCTTATCATAGCAGTACTTGTTTTTGTAATTGATTTCATGTTTGAAAAGGTGATTAATTTCATCTATTAGAAAATGACTGTTAAGGCTATCGGTAATGTCTGATTCTCAACATAAATTTTATGTTCTCCGTGCCATCAGCGGTAAGGAAAACAAGGTACGCGAATACCTGGAAGCCGAAATAAAAAATTCGGACTTAGGTGAATACGTGTCCCAAGTGTTGATTCCGACGGAAAAAACATTTGCCATGCGCAATGGTAAAAAGGTAATGAAAGAACGAGCCTATTTGCCGGGATACGTATTGGTGGAAGCCAATCTGGTCGGGGAGGTTGCCCATCGCCTGCGCCAAATACCGAATGTCATCGGTTTTTTAGGTGGATTGGATCATCCAGTACCTTTGCGTCCAGCAGAGGTCAACCGTGTCTTGGGCACGGTTGACGAACGGCAGGAACAGATGGATGAATTGGATGTTCAGTACTATGCAGGAGAAAACGTGAAAGTGGCCTTTGGGCCTTTCAACGGTTTCAGTGGGGTAATAGAAGAAGTCAATGCTGAGAAAAAGAAACTAAAAGTGATCGTTAAAATCTTCGGACGAAAAACGCCGCTTGAATTGAGTTATGTACAAGTAGAGAAAGAATAGTATGGTTGTTACGGACGATATTTTACTTCTCTGTATATTAATTATATATTAAAAAAAAACGGAAAAATGGCAAAAGAAGTTGCAGGACAAATTAAATTACAGATCAAAGGAGGGGCCGCAAACCCTTCTCCTCCAGTAGGGCCGGCATTAGGTTCGAAAGGGATTAACATCATGGAGTTTTGCAAGCAATACAATGCCCGAACCCAGGATCAGTCCGGTAAGGTATTACCTGTGGTAATTACTTACTATGCCGACAAGACATTTGATTTTGTCGTAAAAACGCCTCCGGTGGCCGTCCAGTTGATGGAAGCAGCCAAACTGAAAAGCGGTTCGGCACAACCCAACCGTAAGAAAGTGGCACAAATCACTTGGGATACGGTAAAAGCCATTGCGACGGACAAAATGGTTGACCTGAATTGTTTCACGCTTGACTCAGCCATGAAGATGGTGGCCGGGACGGCTCGAAGCATGGGGTTTACAGTTATAGGGACATTCCCGGAAACGAACTAAATAAATATCAATTGTGATGAGCAAACTAACAAAAAATCAAAAATTGGCTTTGGGAAAGTTCGAAAGCGGGAAAGCATATGCATTGAAAGAAGCCTCGACTTTGGTGAAAGAAATAGCTACTACCAAGTTTGATGCTTCGGTTGATGTGGATGTCCGTCTTGGTGTAGATCCCCGTAAAGCCAATCAAATGGTGAGAGGCGTTGTGTCGCTTCCTCATGGTACCGGTAAACAGGTAAGGGTTCTTGTATTATGTTCCCCAGATAAAGAGGCTGAAGCCAAAGAAGCGGGTGCCGATTATGTGGGTTTGGATGAATATATTGATAAAATCAAAGGCGGCTGGGTCGACATTGATATCATTATTACCATGCCTTCCATCATGGGAAAAATTGGTGCGTTGGGGCGTATCTTGGGCCCTCGCGGTCTGATGCCGAATCCCAAGAGTGGAACGGTAACAAATGAGGTAGGTCAGGCTGTGAAGGAAGTGAAGCAGGGTAAAATCGACTTCAAAGTTGATAAAGCTGGCATTATGCATTCTTCTGTTGGAAAAGTATCTTTCCTGCCTGACCAGATTTTTGACAATGTGAAGGAATTTGTGTCGACACTTGTCAAACTCAAGCCGTCTGCGGCGAAAGGCACGTATATAAAAAGCATTTATCTTTCAAGCACGATGAGTCCGGGTATTAAAATTGACCCCAAATCAGTCGAAAATTAATCACTAAAAAGGACGAAACATGAAGAAAGAAGATAAAAACTTAATCATCGAACAATTATCGGAACAGTTGCAGAAATATGGCAATTTCTATCTGACGGACATTGAAGCGTTGAACGCAACGAAAACCGGAGAATTAAGAAGAAGTTGTTTTAAGAAAAATATCAAACTGGTAGTCGTTAAAAATACCTTACTAAAAAAAGCGTTGGAGAAAGCAGGGAACGATTTCTCACCGCTGTACGGTACCCTGAAGGGCAGTACGGCTGTGATGTTTTCGACCGTTATAAATGCTCCGGCACGCCTAATCAAGGATTTTACCAGGGGAACTAAAGGTGATGCCAAACCCCGCCTGAAAGCTGCTTATGTGCAGGAAATTTTCTATATCGGGGCTGAAAATTTAGAGGCTTTGGTGAACTTGAAAAGCAGGGAAGAAATGATAGCCGACGCAGTCAGTTTGCTACAGTCGCCTGTCAGAAATCTGATATCGGCTCTTTTATCTGGCGGACAGACTATACATGGTATTTTAAAGACTCTCGAAGAGAGATAATTTTCTAAATTAACAGATAACAGAATAATAAATATTTAAATCATACAAAAATGGCAGATTTGAAAGTTTTTGCAGAACAATTGGTAAATCTTACTGTAAAAGAAGTGAGTGAATTAACGAAAATCCTGAAGGATAAATATGGCATTGAACCCGTTGCCGCCACTGTTGCCGTTGCTGCAGGCCCGGCCGTTGCCGCACCGATAGAGGAAGAAAAAACCTCTTTTGATGTCGTATTAAAAGCGATTGGAACAAACAAATTGGCAATCGTTAAGTTAGTTAAGGAATTGACAGGTCTCGGCTTGAAAGAAGCAAAAGATTTGGTCGACAGTGCTCCAAGTAATATCAAAGAAGGTATTGCAAAAGCAGAGGCAGAGTCTCTGAAGAAAAGTTTGGAAGAAGCAGGGGCTGAAGTTGAGCTTAAATAGTTTCTATAGCCTGTTATTCAGGCTCTTGGTTAAGAATCTCCCTTTATAGGAGATTCTTAACCTTTTTGTGTCTTTTCCCTTATATTAAGTTCAAAATAATTCCTAACTAAATGTCTTCAACAACTGAAAACCAAAGAATTAATTTTGCTTCGATAAAGAATTTCCTGCCTTATCCAGATTTCCTCGAAGTACAATTGAAGTCATTTCAAGACTTTCTTCAACTTGATACCCCGCCTGAAAAAAGAAAAAAGGAGGGATTGTATAAGGTTTTTGCTGAAAACTTCCCCATCGCGGATACACGAAATAATTTTGTGTTGGAGTTTTTGGGTTATTATATTGATCCCCCACGGTACACTATTGAGGAGTGTATCGCGCGCGGATTAACACATAGCGTACCTCTGAAAGCTAAATTAAAATTATATTGTACAGACCCGGAGCACGAAGACTTCGATACTGTGATTCAAGATGTTTATTTGGGCCCTATCCCCTACATGACGGACAAAGGCACCTTTGTGATCAACGGAGCCGAACGGGTCGTCGTTTCCCAATTACACCGTTCGCCGGGCGTGTTTTTCGGTCAGAGTACCCATGCGAACGGAACCAAACTCTATTCCGCTCGGATCATACCTTTTAAAGGTTCGTGGATCGAATTTGCTACGGATATTAATAATGTAATGTACGCATACATTGACCGTAAGAAAAAACTTCCGGTGACCACCCTTTTGCGTGCTATCGGTTTCGAAAGCGACAAGGATATTCTTGAAATTTTTAATTTGGCGGAAGAAATCAAAGTTTCAAAAGCGAGTCTGAAAAAATACATTGGTCGTAGGTTGGCTGCCCGTGTATTGAAAACCTGGGTGGAAGACTTTGTGGACGAAGATACGGGTGAGGTCGTTTCCATTGAACGGAATGATGTCGTAATTGACCGGGAATCCACGCTGGATACAGATAATATCGAAGCCATTCTCGATTCCGGTACTCAGTACATCCTTTTGCATCGCGAAGACCAGAATATGTCTGATTATGCAATTATTTACAATACGTTACAAAAAGATCCGAGTAACTCGGAGAAAGAAGCCATATTGTATATCTATCGGCAATTAAGGAATGCTGAACCGGCGGACGAGGCCAGTGCACGCGAGGTGATTACGAATTTGTTTTTCTCGGAAAAACGGTATGACTTGGGCGATGTCGGGCGTTTTCGGATCAATAGAAAATTGAACCTGACCATTAGTGAAGACATAAAAGTCCTGACGAAGGAAGACATCATCGAGATTATCAAATACTTGATTGAGTTGATTAACTCCAAAGCGATGGTAGATGACATAGACCATTTGAGCAACCGCCGCGTACGGACAGTAGGTGAACAACTTTACAATCAGTTCGGTATCGGATTGGCGCGAATGTCCCGCACCGTTCGCGAGCGAATGAATGTGCGCGATAATGAGGTGTTTACTCCAATTGACCTGATCAATGCCAAAACCATTTCGTCGGTAGTCAATTCCTTCTTTGGAACAAACGCCCTATCACAGTTTATGGATCAGACCAATCCGCTGGCAGAGCTTACACACAAGCGCCGTCTGTCGGCTTTGGGGCCGGGCGGTCTGTCGCGCGAACGCGCCGGATTTGAGGTTCGTGACGTGCATTATACACATTACGGACGCCTTTGTCCGATTGAAACGCCAGAAGGCCCGAACATCGGATTGATTTCGTCGTTGTGTGTATATGCCAAAATCAACGATTTGGGATTTATAGCGACACCTTACCGCAAGGTCGAAAACGGACGGGTTCTTTTTACGGAGGACGCACTTTCCTACTACACGGCGGAAGAAGAAGAAGATAAAATTGTCGCACAAGGCAATGCCCCTTTGGATGACAATGGACGGTTTACCCGCGACAAGGTAAAATCGCGCTATGAAGCCGATTTTCCGGTGGTTGATCCCGGACAGGTGAATTTGATGGACGTTTCGCCGACTCAGATTGCTTCCATTGCAGCCTCGTTGATTCCGTTCCTCGAACATGATGACGCAAACCGCGCTTTGATGGGTTCGAACATGATGCGTCAGGCCGTGCCGCTTATTCGTGCGGATGCGCCTATTGTCGGTACCGGTATCGAAGGGCAGGTAGCGCGTGATTCGCGTACGCAGATCATTGCAGAAGGCGATGGTGAAATTGTATATGTGGATGCTACTTGCATCAAGATTAAATATGACCGCACGGAGGACGAGGAATTTGTCAGTTTTGAAAATTCTCAGAAAACATATCAAATACCCAAATGGCGCAAGACCAATCAAAGTACGACGGTTGACTTGCGACCAGTCTGTCGAACCGGACAACGTGTAAAAGTCGGTGATATCCTGACGGAAGGCTATTCTATTCAAAACGGCGAGCTTGCGCTGGGACGCAACGTGAAAGTGGCTTATATGCCTTGGAAGGGATATAATTATGAGGACGCGATTGTTTTGAACGAGCGAATGGTTCGCGAAGACTTCTTTACTTCGGTACACGTGGATGAATATATTCTGGAAGTGCGCGAAACCAAGCGTGGCGTGGAAGAATTGACCTCCGACATTCCGAACGTCAGCGAGGAGGCCATCCGGAATTTGGACGAACGAGGCATTATACGTGTCGGCGCTCACATTGAACCGGGAGACATTTTGATTGGAAAGATTACACCGAAAGGGGAATCCGACCCGTCTCCGGAGGAAAAACTGTTGCGTGCCATCTTCGGCGACAAGGCTGGAGACGTGAAGGATGCGTCGCTGAAAGCGACGCCTTCGTTGCGCGGCGTAGTGATTGATACAAGTCTTTTTTTTAAGAATGTTAAAAAAAAGACGACTCGTTTGACAGACAAAGCCGTGTTGCCGAAGTTGGATGACGAGTACGAAAAGAAAATCGTCGCCTTGAAATGTTCTCTAATTGAAAAATTGATCCTCCTGACCAGCGGAAAGACATCGCAGGGAGTGAAAGATTATCTGAATACGGAACTGATTCCCAGAGGCTCTAAATTCACGCGGAAAGCATTGGAGGAAATAGATTACAATGTTGTGCAAATCAGTAAGTGGACCACGGATGCACATAAGAATGAACTGATCAGGAAACTGATTAGCAACTATCTGAAGAAGTATAAGGAATTGGATGCGGAACTGCGCCGAAAAAAGTTCGACCTGACGATAGGCGACGAATTGCCGACAGGCATTGTGCAGATTGCCAAAGTATATATAGCCAAGAAACGCAGAATTCAGGTTGGTGACAAGATGGCTGGGCGCCACGGAAACAAAGGTATTGTTTCGAAGATTGTGCGTCAGGAAGATATGCCGTTCCTCGCAGACGGAACGCCGGTGGATATCTGTTTGAATCCGCTGGGTGTGCCTTCGCGCATGAATCTCGGACAAATCTTTGAAGCGGTATTGGGCTGGGCTGGTCAGAAATTGAATGTGAAATTTGCATCGCCCATTTTCGACGGCGCTTCGATTGATGATTTGAACGAATGGACAGACAAGGCCAAACTGCCTCGTTATGGTAAAACATACTTGTACGACGGCGGTACCGGCGAACGGTTCGATCAGGCAGCAACCGTTGGCGTGACTTACTTCCTGAAACTCGGACACATGGTTGACGACAAAATGCACGCGCGTTCCATCGGCCCCTACTCGCTGATTACACAACAACCGTTGGGCGGCAAGGCCCAGTTTGGCGGCCAGCGTTTTGGAGAAATGGAAGTCTGGGCGCTGGAAGCCTTCGGAGCAGCACATGTCCTGCAGGAAATCCTGACCATCAAGTCGGACGACGTGGTCGGACGTTCCAAAGCATACGAAGCAATTGTCAAGGGCGAAACCATGATGCAACCCGGCATTCCGGAATCGCTGAACGTATTGTTGCATGAATTAAGGGGTCTCTGTTTGAGCCTCACATTGGAATAACATAACTCTTTATAAATACAATAAAATGGCCTTTAGGAAAGAAACTAAAATAAAGAGTAACTTCACCAAGATAGGTATTGGATTGGCGTCTCCCGAAGAGATTCTGGAAAATTCGAGCGGTGAAGTATTGAAGCCGGAAACGATTAACTATCGTACGTACAAACCGGAACGCGACGGTCTGTTTTGCGAGCGGATATTCGGGCCGGTAAAGAATTACGAATGTTATTGCGGAAAATACAAACGCATTCGTTACAAGGGTATTGTCTGCGACCGTTGCGGTGTTGAAGTGACTGAAAAGAAAGTGCGTCGTGAACGCATGGGACACATTCATCTGGTCGTTCCCGTGGCGCACATCTGGTATTTCCGGTCGCTGCCCAATAAGATTGGCTATCTGTTGGGGTTGCCGACCAAAAAATTGGATGCAATTATCTATTATGAGCGTTACGTAGTGGTTCAGTCGGGATGTGTTGATACTGTAGTCGAACTGGATTTACTCTCGGAAGAGGAATATTTGCAAATTATAGACAACCTTCCGAAAGATAACCAGTTGCTCGAAGATACCGATCCCAACAAGTTCGTTGCCAAAATCGGTGCGGAAGCAATATATGATTTGCTGGCGCGCCTGGATTTGGATTCGTTGTCCTACAATTTGCGTCATCATGCCATGACCGATACGTCACAACAGCGCAAAAACGAGGCCTTGAAACGTTTGCAGGTCGTTGAATCGTTCCGCGCATCCAAAGGGAAAAATAAACCCGAATGGATGATTATTAAGGTTGTTCCGGTGATCCCGCCGGAATTGCGACCGTTGGTGCCGCTGGACGGAGGACGTTTTGCAACATCCGATTTAAATGATTTGTACCGTCGTGTCATTATTCGCAACAACCGACTTAAACGCTTGATTGACATCAAGGCGCCGGAGGTAATTTTGCGCAATGAGAAACGCATGTTGCAGGAAGCAGTTGATTCGCTGTTTGATAACTCTCGCAAATCAAGCGCCGTTAAAACGGATGCCAACCGTCTGTTGAAATCTTTGTCCGACAGTTTGAAAGGGAAACAGGGACGTTTCCGTCAGAATCTGTTGGGCAAACGCGTAGACTATTCTGCGCGTTCGGTGATTGTAGTCGGTCCGGAATTGAAAATGCACGAGTGTGGTTTGCCGAAAGACATGGCGGCCGAACTTTACAAACCTTTTGTCATCCGCAAATTGATTGAACGAGGGATTGTGAAGACCGTCAAATCGGCAAAGAAAATTGTAGACCGCAAGGAGCCTGTCGTATGGGATATTCTGGAATACGTGATGAAAGGGCATCCGGTGTTGCTGAACCGCGCGCCGACATTGCATCGTCTCGGCATACAGGCCTTTCAACCGAAATTGATAGAAGGAAAGGCTATTCAATTGCATCCGTTGGCCTGCACGGCATTCAATGCCGACTTTGATGGCGACCAGATGGCTGTCCACTTGCCGTTAGGCAATGAAGCTATTCTGGAAGCACAAATGCTGATGCTCGCTTCTCACAATATATTGAATCCAGCTAACGGCGCGCCGATTACAGTGCCTTCGCAGGACATGGTACTGGGGCTGTATTATATCACCAAACTTCGTCCTCATTCCAGGGGTGAAGGATTGATTTTCTACGGCCCGGAAGAAGCCAACATTGCCTACAACGAGAAAAAAGTAGATATTCATGCACCTGTCAAGGTCTATATCAATGACGTAGACGGTCATGGAACCCGGGAACTGACGGAAACATCCATCGGGCGTTTGATGGTAAATGAATATGTACCCAAAGGGGTCGGATTTATCAATAAAGTCTGGGATAAAAAGGCGCTACGCGACATCATTGGCGATGTCATTAAAAAGTGCGGCGTGGCACGGACAGCCCGTTTTCTGGATGATATCAAAAATCTGGGTTATTACATGGCCTTCAAGGGCGGTCTCTCCTTCAATCTCTCCGACGTGTTGATCCCGCCTGAAAAAGAAGAACTTGTAAAAGAAGGTTATGATGAAGTGGAGCAGATTACGACCAACTACAGCATGGGGTTCATTACCTTCAATGAACGATACAATCAGATTATCGACGCATGGACACATGTCAACAGCAAATTGTCCAAGACGCTTATTGACCAGTTGACAGCCGATAATGACGGGTTCAACTCCGTATTCATGATGATGGATTCCGGAGCGCGCGGCTCGAGGGAACAGATTCGCCAGCTCTCCGGTATGCGGGGGTTGATGGCCAAACCGCAGAAAAGCGGCGCTGAAGGTGGGCAAATCATTGAGAATCCGATTCTCTCCAATTTCAAGGAGGGACTCTCAGTGCTTGAATACTTCATTTCTACACACGGCGCCCGTAAAGGTTTGGCGGATACGGCGCTGAAAACGGCTGACGCCGGATACCTGACACGCCGACTGGTTGACGTGTCGCATGATGTGATTGTCAATGAAGAAGATTGCGGTACCCTGCGTGGATTAGTTTGCTCCGAACTGAAAAATAACCAGGAAATCATAGCCTCGCTCTACGAACGTATTCTCGGACGTGTTTCCGTTCACGATATTATCCATCCGACTACGGGTGAGATCATTGTACTGGCCGGAGAAGAAATTCGCGAGGATGCGGCCGCTCAGATTCAAGATTCTCCGATTGAAAGCGTGGAAATCCGTTCGGTACTTACTTGCGAGTCCAAGAAAGGCGTTTGTGCCAAATGTTACGGACGCAACCTGGCCACCAACCAAATGGTGCAGAAAGGCGAAGTGGTCGGCGTAACGGCGGCGCAGTCCATCGGAGAGCCGGGAACACAGTTGACTCTGCGAACCTTTCACGTTGGAGGTATCGCATCGAACATTGCGACGGAAAGCGGCCTGGTATCCAAATTCGACGGTGTAATTGAAATCGACGAATTGCGTACGGTTGAATCGGAATTGGACAAATGCCTGATCGTCGTCAGCCGTTTAGCCGAGTTGCGCATCCTGGACCCTCATACGAAGATTGTATTACACACGCACAACATTCCATACGGTTCGAAACTGTATTTCACGAACGGACAGGAAGTGAAAAAGGGCGATACGATCATTGAATGGGATCCGTTCAATGCGGTGATTGTCTCGGAAATGTCCGGCAAACTCTCGTTTGAAAATATGATTGAAAACATCACCTACAAACTGGAAAGCGATGAAACGACCGGTTTGAAGGAAAAGATTATCATTGAATCAAAAGACAAGACGAAGGTTCCGGAAGCACATATTCTGGATGCCAAAAAGAACATTCTGAAAACGTATTCCTTGCCGCTGGGCGCTCATGTGGTGAAAGAGGCAAACGAATCCATCACTACGGGAGAAGTGTTGGTGAAAATCCCGCGCGCCGTAGGTAAAACGGGCGATATCACCGGCGGTTTGCCGCGTGTCACCGAATTATTCGAAGCGCGTAATCCGTCCAATCCGGCCGTAGTATCCGAAATCGACGGTGAAATAGGCTTTGGTAAAATCAAACGGGGCAATCGTGAAGTCACCGTAACGTCTAAACTGGGCGAGGTAAAAAAATACATGGTGCCGCTCTCCAAGCAACTGCTGGTGCAGGAAAACGACTATGTACGTGCCGGCATGCCGTTGTCCGACGGAGCCATTACGCCGGCGGATATTCTGGCCATCAAAGGCCCGACGGCCGTGCAGGAATACATCGTCAATGAAGTACAGGATGTATACCGCCTGCAGGGAGTGAAAATCAACGACAAACATTTCGAAGTCATTGTGCGTCAGATGATGCGCAAGGTCGAAATCGTGGATCCGGGCGATACCCGTTTTCTGGAACAACAGATAGTAGATAAACTGGAGGTGATGGAAGAAAACGACCGTATCTGGGGTAAGAAAGTCGTAACCGATGCAGGGGAATCGCAAACCTTGAAGGCCGGACAGATTGTGACGGTGCGCAAGCTCAGGGACGAGAACAGTATGCTCAAACGCCGTGATAAAAAAGCGGTAGAAGTACGTGATGCCTTCCCGGCTACGACGAATCAGATTCTACAGGGCATCACGCGTACAGCCCTGCAAACAACAAGCTTCATGTCGGCAGCCTCTTTTCAGGAGACGACCAAAGTGTTGAACGAAGCTGCAATCAGCGGAAAGACAGACCGTCTGGAAGGCTTGAAGGAAAATGTGATTTGCGGACACCTGATACCGGCCGGTACCGGACAGCGCGAGTTCGACCGCTTGACGGTTGGTTTGAAAGACGATTTTAACCGGATTGCTGCGAGTAAAGGCATCAGTATGGTTGAACTCAAAAAATAGCGGAAAACCCGAACGGAGGTTGAAGACCGGAAATCCCGTAAGCGCAATCGGACTTACGGGATTTTTTTTGCACCACAGCCTGAAATGCATCAAAAATCCACCTCCTGACTTCGTCGCCGGGACACCCAAGTTAACCCAAAATTCAGGCAGATACTTTTTTGTACACCTAACAGGTCGCTATACTTTCGTTTTTTGCGGTTTTTTTTCGTAAAGCAAATGTTTTTTTTGCAGCTCGGAAACTTTCATTTACCTTTGCCCCCGGTTTTTTGAACGTAAATGATAACAGTAACAAAAAAATATAGGCTCTATCTCTCATTATCCCATACGGAATGCCTTACAAACGGAAAAAATTTGCCTTTGGCGAGTTATTCGAATATTCCATCCACAGCAAGTGAAAAGGTAACTTGCTTTTCCATTTCACATAACGCATAACGCAAAACACATAACATTACACATAACACTATGGTATTAGATTTTATTTTCACGATATTTCTTGTCTTTCTGAACGGTTTTTTTGTTGCCGCCGAGTTTGCGATAGTCAAAGTCCGGTCTTCGCAAATCGAAGTAAAGAAAAA
>JAISMO010000142.1 GCA_031276675.1 Tannerella sp. | reverse complement strand
TGCCGGGTTCCGGCAAGTCGCAATCCGGACAGATTCTAACTTGCCGGGTTCCGGCAAGTCGTAATCCGGACGGATTCTAACTTGCCGGGTTCCGGCAAGTCGCAATCCGGGCAGATTCTGACTTGCCGGGTTCCGGCAAGTCGCAATCCGGACAGATTCTAACTTGCCGGGTTCCGGCAAGTCGCAATCCGGAGTGATTCCGACTTGCCGGAACCCGGAAGGACGACATACCGTCCCCGACGGTATTTTTATCGGTGAGCCATGCACAAAACCATGCCGCGCGAAGTATAAGGTATTCGTAGAACTCTACAAACTGCTGTTAACGGCACAAAGACGATCGTTCGGGTCGGGTAGTATCAACGGGGTCGCTGAAAATCGACGACCTGATCCGGATAGCCGTATCGCGGCGGTCGGATATAAACGTCGTGGCGACCATGCTTCGTGGGTGGGACAGCGCCAAAAACAGACCGTGCTCAACGCCACCGCTACGGCGGAAGCATGTTTGGCCGTCCTTACGCGGGGTTTTACATCTGAAATTCCATTTTTTCTTCGGGACAGACGCGGTCCTGATGGTCTAACAGTTTCTCCAGTATCCTGGCGGCAAGATTGGTGGCGCCAACGTATCCCACATGCGGGAAATAGGTGCTGCCCGGCCGGTCGACAACCGGAAAACCCAGCCGGACAAAAGGAATGTTTTCGTCGCGGGCGATGTACTTGCCGTAGGTGTTTCCGATAAGCAGGTCGACCGCTTCCTGCTTTATCCACTGGTGGAGCTGGAACATGTCGGCGCGTTCGCCGCTTCGGTATCTGGCTTCGGGAACCGTTTCCGACAGCATTCGGGCCATGGATTCGTCAAAATGCTTGCCGGATGTGCCGGTGACGATGTAGACCGGTTTCATGTCCAGTGTCAGCAGAAACTCCGTCAACGGGATCAGCGTATCCGGGTCGCCGAACAGGGCGACGCGCTTTCCGTAGAAGTACTTGTGGTTGTCGGCAATCAGGTCGAGCAGCCGGCCGCGCTCTTCGGTGATGGTGTCGGGCACGGGCACGTTGGCATGGCGGCTCAGCGAGACGATAAAGCGGTCGGTCGCCTTCAGGCCGATGGGGATTTCTATGACTTCAAATTTGACCTTGCACTTGTTCTCCAGTTTCACGCACGCATCTTCGGTCGAATAGGCGCCCAGGCCGATGGTGAACCGGCTGTCGCCCGTAGCCGTGAGGTCGTGCCGCGAAGTGCCTCCTGGAGGATACATCCGGAATTTGCCCGTCAGCGGCGCGTCCAGTACGCCGGACATGTCGGGAAAGAGGATGATGCGCGCTTCCATCACGCCGGCTATTCGCTTGATTTCGCGCATGTCGGAGGGTTCCATCCATCCGGCGGCGAGGTTGACGACGTTGCGTTTGCGCGGCGTGGCTGTCGAAAAGAACTTGACGAACGAGACCAGCTGGTTGGAATAGCCTGTGATATGCGTTCCCACGTAGCTTGGCGTGTTGCAGTAGATGACCGTTTTTCCTTCGGGAATTTTCCCTTCCTCCTGTGCCTTGGAGATGATTTGCGTCAGGTCGTCGCCAATGGTTTCGGACAGGCAGGTGGTGTGAACGGCAATCACGTCCGGTTCGTAGACGGTGAAAATGGTTTCGATGGCCGACACGAGGTTGGAGGAACCGCCGAAAACGGACGATCCTTCCGAGAAGGAACTCGTGGCAGCCATGACGGGTTCCTTGAAATGGCGCGTGAGCGTGCTCCGGTGATACGAGCAGCAGCCCTGCGATCCGTGGCTGTGGGGCAGACAGCCGTGCAGTCCGAGTGCGGCGTACATGGCGCCGATCGGCTGGCATGTTTTGGCCGGATTGACGGTCAGCGCCTTCCGGTCGATTTCCTTTGCGGTAGTATGACGTAACAGCATATGTTTACTGATTGGTTTGGATTCATTTATTCGTAATTGTATTCCGCTTCGATGCGGTCTTCGTATTCCCAGGGGGCTTTCAGTTCTTTCCAGACGGTGGCGCCGACCATCATTTCGATGTCGCGGTAGAAGTTCACGGCGCCGCGGAAACCGGCGTAGGGGCCGCCGGCGTCGTAGTTGTGAAGCTGTTTCAGCGGAATACCCATCTTCTGTACGCAGAACTTTTCCTTGATTCCGGCGCAGAACACATCGGGATGATAGCGTTCGATCAGCTTCTCCATTTCGTAGTGGCTGAGGTCGTCGATGACGAGCATGCCCTTTTCCATCTGCTTCATCAGGCCGTGATATTCGTTAAATTCCATGCCTTCGGCTTCGAGCGCCTGCAACTCTTCCTCCGTCTTGCGGGGACGGTAGCGCGCAGCATCCTTTGAGACTGTAATTTCCTCAATGTTGCGGCTGTCGGCGTCAATCCGGATGGTCGGAATGACGCGGCGGCCCTCGTAGTCGTCGCGGTGGCCGAACTCGTAGCCGGCGGCGATGGTGGTCATGCCCAGTTCCTCGAACAGGTCCTGATAGTGATGCGCCCGCGAACCGCCGACGAACAGCATGGCCTTTTTTCCTTTCGTCTTTTCAAGCGCTGCACTGCGCACCTTTTCCACCGGAATCATTTCTTCGGCAATGACCTCTTCCACACGTCCGGACAGCTCCCCGTCGCCGAAATACTGCGCGATTTTCCGCAGCATCCTGGCCGTGGAGCGCGCCCCGATGGGCTGCACCTTGATCCAGGGAATACCGAAAGCCGTTTCCATCATTTCGGCGACGTAGTTGATGGAACGGTGACACATGACCATGTTCAGGTCGGCCGTATGCGCGTTTTCAAACTTTTGTATGGTGGAATTACCGCTGAAAGTGGCCACCAGATGGATGCCGCACTTCTCGAAAACCCGTTCCAGTTCAAAGGCGTCGCCGCCGATATTGTATTCGCCCAGCAGGTTGACGCGATACTTCAGCGCGCCCCGCACTTCGTCGTCGCGGCCAATCAGATTTTTGAACAGGCCGTTGTTGGCGATATGGTGTCCGGCCGACTGCGATACGCCGCGATAGCCTTCGCACGAGAATCCGAAGATATTGATTCCGTTGCCGATTTCCTCCATCATTTGCCGCGCCACGCGGTGCACGTCGTCGCCAATCAGTCCGACGGGGCAGGTGGAGAAGATGGCGATGGCCTTTGGATGAAACAACTCGTAAGCTTCGCGGATGGCCTGTTTCAACTTCTCTTCACCGCCGAAAACGATATTGGCGTCCTGTATGTCGGTCGAGAAGCAGTAGGGGATGAAATTGGAATCGCTTTCGCCTTCGGGCAGCGTCTGGTTGCGGCGGGTGAGCCACGAGTAGAAGCCGCATCCGATGGGGCCGTGGGTAATGTTGACAATGTCGCGCGTGGGACCCAGCACCACGCCCTTGCAGCCGGCATAGGTGCATCCGCGCTGCGTGATGATGCCCGGTACGGTGCGGACGTTGGCCTGTATTTCGGGCGGCATGTCGGGGTCGCTCAGGACTATCGCCTTCGCGCGTTTCCGGCCGACCTTCTTCGGATATTTGACGATTGCTTCCTCCCTGAATGCTTGCAGTTCGGAGAGGAATTCGTCCGTCGTTTCCGTTCTGTCTAATGTATCCATCATAATGCTAATTTCGTTTAGGATGTTAATCTAATGTGACGTCGCCCGATTCGCCGGTGTGCACGCTGCAGGATTCGAGCGTATGGACCACGAATATCTTGCCGTCGCCGCTTTTGCCGGTCCGATTCACCCGGATCAGCGTTTCGACGGCCAGGTCTTTCTTTTCGTCGGTGACGACGAGCGTGATCATCCGCTTGGATTTCAGGCGGGGCACTTCGGGAATAAACTCCAGGGCGTCGGGAGACGTTTCGGCTTCTCTGATTTTCTCCAGGTCGCCATGCCCCTGTCCGCGTCCCAGCACCGGCATGGCCGTGAACGAAGGCAGTCCCGCTTCGGCCAGCGCCTGTTTGGTCTCGCCCATTTTGGCGATTCGTATGATGGCAAGGATGAGTTTCATGCTTCTTCCTTTCTGCCGCTTGAGATGGTGTAGGTTTCCACGACGGGCGTGACGAATATCTTGCCGTCGCCGGCCTGTCCCTTGGGCTGCGAACGGGCAGCGTGGATAATCGTTTCGATCACGAAATCCTTGTCCCTGTCGTGAATGGCAATGATCAGCAGGTCTTTGGGCAATTCGTCGTAGGTGACGTTGCCCACCTTCAGTCCGCGCTGCTTTCCCCGTCCGAAGACGGAAAGTTTTGTAACGGCGGGAAATCCCGCGTTGAATAAATCTTTCATGACGACCGGCGACTTCTCCGGGCGCACAATGGCTCTTATCAACAGCATGTCTTTGTCTTCTTTGGTGAATGATGAATCGTTTCCGTCAGTTCAGGATGCCGAACCCGACCAGCAAATCTTCCAGTTCCTGCATGGCCAGAGGCGTGGGGATGACGTGCATCCGGTTTTCGTCAATTTTCCGGGCCAGCGTGCGGTATTCGTTGGCCTGGGGATGGTCGGGCGCGTGGTCGATCACGGTCTTGCGATTGATTTCGGCGTGCTGCACCATGTTGTCGCGCGGCACGAAGTGTATCATCTGCGTACCGAGCTTTTTGGCAAATTCCCGAATCATGTTCGCTTCGTTGTCCACCTTGCGCGAGTTGCATATCAGCCCGCCCAGTCTGACGTCGCCCACTTTTCCGAATTTGGCAATGGACTTGCAGATGTTGTTGGCTGCATACATGGCCATCATCTCGCCCGAACAGACGATGTAGACTTCCTGCGCCTTGCCGTCGCGGATGGGCATGGCGAACCCGCCGCAGACCACGTCGCCCAGCACGTCGTAGAAGACGTAGTCCAGCTGCTTGTCGTCGTCGTAGGCGCCCAGCTGTTCGAGCAGGTTGATGGAGGTGATGATGCCGCGTCCAGCGCATCCGACGCCCGGTTCCGGGCCGCCGGACTCCACACAGCTGGCACTTTGGAAGCCTGTTTTCATCACGTCGTCCAGTTCCACATCCTCGCCCTCGTCGCGGAGGGTATCCAGCACGGTCTTCTGTGCCAGACCGTGCAGCAGCAGGCGGGTAGAATCGGCCTTCGGGTCACATCCGACCACCATCACCTTCCTGCCCATTTCGACCAGTCCGGCCACCGTGTTCTGCGTGGTGGTCGACTTGCCGATGCCACCTTTTCCATAAATCGCAATCTTTCTCATAAAAACAATCCTTAATTACCTGAATAATATGTTCTGCAGGACTTCTTTTCAAAGGCTGTGCCAAACCCCTCCGGGACGTTATTCAAAAAAACGGATAACGGTATCAGACTTTTGATACATACCAGGTTATTCATTCGGGTCTTTCCCTCCGGGAGACGGACCTCCGCCGGGGAACGGTTTCTAAAATGTAGGGAAAGCCGCCCGAATTTACAAAAATGTAAGCGCCGGGCGCGGGCATGTCGCTGCGCTACTCCGGCAGGCTACCAGGTAAACGTCTTTTCATGGCAGGCGGTGTTGCCGCAAGCATCCCTGACGGTCAGGAACAGGACGTGCTTCCCGCGCGACAGGCGACGGGGATCGAAGGTGTATTTAATCAGCCCCTTCTTGCCGTCCATTTCAAACAGGGCATAATGCCCGTCGATGGTTCCGCGGTACGAGTCTATGCCGCTCAGGTTGTCCGTCAGGCGGAAGGTGACGGTCTTCTCGCGGACCCACCGGCCGGAACGGATCGGCGTGATTTTCGGCGCGACCGTATCCGCCGCTATCGCGTAGGCCAGTCCCAGCTCCCGGATGTCCGCTTCCAGCCAGCCGTCCCGGTAGACGCCGCCCACCCACGAGGGCCGCCCGCCGCGCAACGAAACAATGCCGTACTGACGCTCCTCCTCCGCCCGCCCGCCGCGCAGCAGAAACAGCGACAGGCGCGCCGGATGATGCAGCGGCGCCGGCCGGTCGTGCAGCTGATGCAGGTCCGAAACATAGGCCGTGTCTTCCCGGCAGGCATACCTGAAATCCAGCGACGCATACAGGCTTTTTTCGGGAATCAGCAGGCGGATGCCTTTTTCTCCGAAACGGTTCTCCTCCCGCCGGACAAACGGCTGCGTTCCCCGCCTGTCGGGCTGCGGAATGTCCTGTTCCTTTCCGACGATATCCACGGCACACGTTTCGCTGTTCCCGAAGGCGTCCGTCAGGCGAAAAACCAGGTGATACACGCGCGGCTCGTCAACGGTCAGCAGGCCTCTGTGCCTGCCGGTAACGAATCGCAGGCAATTCCCCGGCTCCAGGAACGTTTTCACGAAAAAGACCCGCTTTTCGCGCCATGTTTCATAGTCCACCCACGCATTTAGGCAGCGCGTTTCGTCGAACGAAAACCGGTCGACGAGGCTGTGGAAGATTTCTTCGCCATCGACGGACAAGCTCATTTCCCTGACGCCGTAGATATTGGTCGTGCCGTCCATGCGGTCGTTCGCCTGAATGCTGAATCCGATTTTACCCCAGGCCTCTATCCGTTCATTCAGGCCGGTCGTGCCGTTGCGCCGGACGACGGCCGTCCACTGCTGCTTGCGGGAAGAGCGGTTCACCACGCCCCTGCCTTCCGCCGGATGGGCCATCACCGCCCGTATTTCGGGCGGACGCGTGTCCTTGATCCGTTTTTTATAGAAGGGCAGCGGGTCGAGAGGTTCGTCCGTTTGGAGGTCGCGCACCTCAAAATGCAGGTGGGGGCCGCCCGAACTGCCGGAATTGCCGCTGAAGCCGATGATGTCTCCCCGTTTGACGGGCAGTTCTCCCGCTTCGAGCGTCAGGTCGACGGCGAAACGTTCGAGTTCGTATTGCCGTTCCTTCACCCGGGCGGCAACCGTTCCGGAAAACCGCTGCAAGTGGGCATATACCGTCATCAGCCCGTCTTGCGGGTGGGCCAGGTAGATCACGTTGCCGTATCCCCGGGGGCTTACCGCAATCCGGAAGACATGGCCGTCCCGCACGGCGTGTACGCTTTTTCCTTCCTTGCCCTGCGTCTTGAAGTCAATGCCCGAATGGAAGTGATTGGCCCGCAGTTCGCCGAAGTTTCCGCTCAGCGACGCCGGAATGTCAAGCGGGTTGCGAAGCGGCTGGGCTTCCGCAAAAAAAAGGCTCCATCCCGCAAGAAGAGCCGACCATATGATTTTTTTATGATACATGTTCACTTTTCCGATTATCCGGCCAAAAGTACGTGAAAATCCGGCAATATCCAAACGCGCGGCCTGAAAGAGGCGCCGCTCCGGGGAGGGGGGTGCGAAACCCGATTCCTTCCGGAGGTTGCCCTGTGCTGTGTGACCGGAGGCGGAACGTCCCGAAAGCGCCTGACGGCATCGGGATGCGGAAACGGATAGCCACCATGCGCTTACCGTAACGGTTTATGTTTCTGTTATATATAAGGGCAGCCG
Source organism: Tannerella sp. (assembly GCA_031276675.1). Classification (GTDB taxonomy): domain Bacteria; phylum Bacteroidota; class Bacteroidia; order Bacteroidales; family Tannerellaceae; genus Tannerella. Next base: position 341 of record JAISMO010000142.1, on the reverse strand, counting down.
ACCTTTCTGCGCCGGAGCGGCCGCCCACTATAGACTGGAGTGGGACTCCACTATAGACTGGAGGTGTCGATGCCCATGCATGAATTTGCCGCGCCGAACAGCCCGGATACTTCAAACTCGGGTTGCATTGAACTCACATTATTCTAGCGATGAAAAATGAATAAGATGAAACAGACAAACTTCATTTTCACCTCATTTTCACTGCAAAACAACCACCGTAGCCCGAAGACGGCACGCACCCGATCACCTCATTACCTCATTAACAGTCTATTTCCGGTTAATGAGGTAATAAGGTCATGGGTTGCGTTTTGCAGGGAAAATGAGGTTTGGCTGTTACATCT
>JAISMO010000085.1 GCA_031276675.1 Tannerella sp. | reverse complement strand
CCCTTTGACAAAACCTATCACGTGGACAGTGAAATCCGTTCATCCGTCGCTTACCGGAAAAGAAGATTGCATATCAATGATATGCCGGGTATGGTTGTCCTTAAATTCGCGTATAATTTCTCCTTCGGCCGCAAGTATCAGTCAGGCCAGAAGCGGTTGTATAATGAAACCGGCAATGATTCCGGAGTCATGAAAGCAGGGAAATAATCATAATAATAGTCGAATAAAAATATAACTCTAAAAAGCAATATGAAAAAAATCAGTATCGTATGGCTGCTGCTTTGCAGCATCATCGGCGGCATTTCCGCCCAGCAGATCGAATTGAAAGGCCTTGTCAGGGAGGCCAAAAACAGCGAACCCCTGGCCTTTGTCAATGTAGTGTTGCAGACCCCGGATTCCGCCTTTGTGACGGGAGCCGTGTCGGACGATAACGGCCGGTTTGCGATTCCGAAAATACAGCCGGGCGACTATCGCCTGGCGTTATCCTTTATGGGATACAAAACGCTGTATATCGAAGTGGCCGGACTGTCCAAAAATCTTGCTTTGCCGGATATTCTGATGGAAGAGGAGGCCGTTGGCCTGGACGCCGTCACCGTGACCGGATCGGCCTCAACAAGCCGGATCGACCGCAAACTCATTTTCCCCACCGAACGGCAGGTGAAGATATCACGTAACGGCTTCGATCTGCTGCAGCAGCTGATGCTTCCCCGACTGCAGATGGACCTCATGAAGCGGGAAATCTCTGTTCCCGGCGGCGGAGAAGTACAGCTGCGCATCAACGGCGTCAGGGTGGAAGTGAATGATATTGCAGCCATTCAGCCGGCGGACATTATCCGGGTGGAGTATCACGACAACCCCGGACTGCGCTACGGCAATGCCGAAGTGGTGCTTGACTACATCGTTCGCCGGCATGAAACCGGCGGCAACCTGGGTGTAAACATTCAGAACGCTTTCATTCTGAAAAAGTTTGGATACAGCGGGATCAACGGACGGATCAATCACAAAAAGTCGGAGTTCTCCGTAAATTACAATATCAATCATCAAAATTCCTTCGAGACATGGCGCGACAACGAGGAACTGTTCACCTTTGCCGACGGTTCCATCCTCCGGCGCCGGGAAGCCGGCGAACCCCTTCCCGGAAGGGTATTGTCGCCAAACCTGACCGCGGCGTACAGTTTCCTCAATGACGGACGCATGTTCAACGCCACGTTCCGATACAACGTGTTCGATTATAAGGATAATTACAAAGCCAGACTCTACGACATGGACCGGCCGGAGGATTATGTCCGGATGTTTGACCTGAACAAAAATTATGTTTCCCGACCGGCGCTCGATCTGTACTATCAGGAGAATCTGAAAAACGATCAGACACTGATCGTCAATCTGGTGGGCACCTATAACCATACGGACGACACCCGCAGCTATCAGGAAAGTCGCGACGGCACGCTGCTGACCGATGCGAACAGCATCGTTTCCGGAAACAAGTATTCATGGATCGGAGAAGGCATTTATGAAAGGAAACTGGGCGCAAACAGCCTGAGTGCCGGAGTGCGCCATACGCAGGCATACAGCGACAACACATACCGAAACGGCCACGAATACCATACCGCCATGCGGCAGGGAGAAACCTTCCTTTACGGAGAATGGAAGGGAAAGGTGCGGAAACTGGACTATACGCTTGGCGCGGGTGTCACCCGTTCATTCTTCCGTCAGGAAAATGCAGGCGAAGATTACGAGTATTATACCTTCAATCCGCGTCTGGCGCTGTTTCATCCCCTGCCGGGCAATTCTTCCGTCCGCCTGAAGGCCGACATCGGCAGCAATACGCCTTCACTTTCCAGTCTGAGCGATGTGGAACAGGTGATAGATTCGCTTCAGATTCAGCGGGGCAATCCCGATCTGAAACCTTTCCTTACCTACCGTTCCGAACTGAATTACGAGTGGAAAAAGGGTCTTTTTTATGCCGGTTTTCAGGGGCGTTACGAATATCAGCCTTCCGCCGTCATGGAAAGAAAGTTTTGGGAGGGCGGCAAAATCGTCCGGACCTGGGACAACCAGAAAAACTGGCAGCGAATGTCCGGTTCCCTTCAGCTGCGCGTCGGACCGGTGAAGGACATTCTTCAGGTCTCCGTCACCGGAGGGGTCAATCACTTCATCAGTCACGGAAATACCTACCGGCACGTTTACACAAATCCCTACATCAGCATCATGATGAACGGGAACTATAAGGATTTCACGGCTTCCCTGATGCTGTACACTCCCCAGGACTGGTTCTTCAGCGAACAGCTGTTTGGAGGCTCAAACAGTCACATCCTCTCGCTGGGCTACAAATACAGGGCTGTCAACTTCGGTTTGAGCATGTTCAATCCTTTTTACGGATGGAAGCGCCACATCGAAAACCGCTCGGAATACGCTTCCTATCAACAAACACTACATGTCAATGACGTTTCCCGGCTCCTTCTATTCACGTTCTCCTGGAACATGAATTTCGGACGCTCGTTCCAGTCCGATCAGAAACGCCTGAACAATGCCGACGAAGATGCGGGCGTCATGAAGGCGGGGAAATAATCATGAAGAGAGTTGAATAAAAATATAACCCTAAAAGCAATATGAAAAAAATCAGTATCGTATGGTTGCTTCTGTGCAGCATCATCGGCGGCCTTTCCGCCCAGCACATTGAATTGAAAGG
>JAISMO010000003.1 GCA_031276675.1 Tannerella sp. | reverse complement strand
AGGAAATATATTTATTCGCCAGGAAATATATTTTTCCGCCAGGAAATATATTTTTCCGCCAAGAAATATATTTATTCGCCGTGAAATATATTTTTTCCGCCGCAAAATATATTTTTCCGCCACAAAATATATTTTTTCGCCACAAAATATATTCTTTGGCCGCAAAATATATTTCCCGGCCACAAAATATATTTCTTCACGGGAAAACAGAAGCGATGGCGGGCCGGTATCGGCGGCGTCCGGCTTCCGTTTTTTGTTCGGAAATCCAGGGAGTTTTTTCTGCGGAGACTGAGACAGGGTGTATGGTTGGATGTATCCGCCGACTTTTCCGTGATTTTTGAAGGGATCACATAAAAAACGTGAGTTCGATCCAGGCGATCTTCCGTAAAACGCCCGTATCCATGCTGTTCATGTTCGGAGCAGGTTTTTCAGGCAGGCAGCGAAAGAGCGTTTTAACCGACGGCATTTCGTCCGGAGCGGAAGGAGAATGAGGGAAATAAGCCCTCATTTCCTGCCCGATTCCTTCATCCGAATGTTTTGGGGATGGCTGCAATTAAATAATCTCCACAAAATCGCTGTCGCCGGACAGGGTCCGTTCTTCGGAATTTGTGGTCTGCCCGTTGCTTTCCGGATGATAGGCGACGGTGTAATCCTTCTCTCCGTCAGGCGTTTTTACCCGGATGGTCAGTTGCATTTCCTGCCCGTCCGTTTGCAGCGACGAGAGGTCGAAGGACACGATGCCCCTGCGCTGTACCCCGGCATTGTCGCCGTAGGCATTGTGCCGAAATTCAAAATACCGGGACGTATCCTCGCGGTCGCGTTTCACCAGGTTGATGAAATGCTTGACGTTTCCGCCGTAGCTGAATCCGAACTTCACGTTCAGGTAACCGTCGCCGATCCACAGGTCGAGCACCCGGACCGGATCGTTTCCGTAATAGCTGTCGTTCGCTTCGCCCCGGTCTTCGGCAACCGGTTTCGTCAGCACGTCCCGGATGTCAAGTACTTTTACGGCATGGTCATAATGATAATAGCTATCCGATAAAATGGTATAAAATGCCAGGGCGCGATGCTTTTCTCCGGGAACATACCAGGGGATGCCGGTGGCGGCTGGCCATAAGGTTGTGCCGTGATCCAGCCGCAGATAATAGGCCCGCGAACTGTCCGAGGGAACGACTGTCGCCATCGAATACCACACATTGCCCAACGAATATCCGTGATCATCCGTGCACGAATTACAAATACAACCTGTCACCAGGAGGCTTGTACATGCAAAAATCAATTTTACTGTTTTCATATCTTCATTATTTTAATCGTTCAACATGCGTAAAGATGAAAATCCTTCCGCGAACGCTGCAAACGGACAAGGGATGAGTGGTTAGCGGTTAGCGGTTAATGGGTGACGGGTGGTGCGGAACATGGCAAACATGCGCCGCTGCGCGCCGCCGGTCGCTAACCGCTAACCGCTGTGTATAATACCGGAGATTTTATGTACATTTGTGCCGCAAATTTGGCAACTGTTGAATTTAAAGGAGATTGACATAACAGAGATGCTGCCGCAACGCCCCCCCTTTATCATGGTGGATCGATTGACGCATTATGACCCGCGAAAGGCGATTACGCTGTACACTGTTCGCGAGGGGCATTTTTTCTGTGCCGGCGGCAAACTTGCAGAAGCCGGACTGGTGGAGAATATGGCCCAAACCTGCGCGGCGCATACGGGCTACAAAACCAGGTGCCATCCGCAGGGCGACGGTGTGATCAGGATCGGACTGATCGGCGCCATCCGGAAGATGGACATCCGGCGTGCGCCGCGTGTGGGCGAGCAACTGGAAACGACCATCGTTGTGGTGAAAGAGATCTTTTCCTTCTCGCTGGTGGAAGCGACGGTAGCCATCGGCAGCGAGGTCATTGCCGTGTGTGAGATGAAGATATTCTTAACCGAAATAAAAGCAGAATGATGGAAACAGCGCTCCTGAAAACGTCGAAGGAAATCGAAGTGCGGTTCAGCGAGGTGGACTCGATGAACATTGTATGGCACGGTTCCTACGCACTTTATTTTGAAGATGCGCGCGAAGCGTTCGGAAAAACATTCGGACTGAGTTATCAGCAGTATTTTGCAAACAATTGCTACGCGCCGCTGGTAGAGTTGCATTTCAGCTACAAACAGCCTCTGCTCCACGGGCAGCGGGCGCGTGTCGACATTGCCTACCGCAATGTTCCGGCAGCCAAAGTCATTTTCGATTACGAAATTCATCTCCTGCCGGACAACCGCCTCGTGACGGCCGGTTCCTCTACCCAGGTATTTCTGGACCGGGATTTCCGGCTCCTCTGGAGCAATCCGCCCTTCTATGAAGCCTGGAAGAAAAAATACAATCTCCTATGACGACTCTTTTAAGCGATAATATTGTATCGGCGCTGGGTTTTACGACGGACGAAAATTTCCGCAAAGTCAGGAGCGGCGTCAGCGGACTGAGGTTTTTCGACGGGCAGCAGATGGGCGTGTCCGATCCGTTTGTGGCGTCGGTCATTGACGGCGCGGCGCTGGACTGCGCTTTCCATGCCCTTCCCCGTGCCACGGAGCATCGCTATACCCGTCTGGAAAAGGCCGTCATTCTCTCGGTAGCGGACGCATTGAAGGGCTTGTCGATCGATCCGGCCGACAAACGGGTGCTGTTTATCCTTTCCACAACGAAAGGCAACGTATGTCTGCTGGATTCGACTGAAAACGAAGGTTATGAACCCTTGCAAATCTGTCTCTGGCGTTCGGCTGAACTGATTGCCGGTTACTTCGGTAATCCGAACACCCCCCTTGTGGTTTCCAACGCCTGCATATCGGGCGCGTGTGCCCTGATCGCCGCCCAGCGGGCGTTACAGGCCGGGCGCTACGAGCACGTCATCGTTGCCGGAGCAGACATGCTGTCGCGCTTTGTCATTGCCGGTTTCCTGTCGTTCAAGGCCCTGTCGCGGGAAACGTGCAAACCCTTTGACGCCCGCCGCTCCGGGCTGAATATCGGCGAGGCGGCTGCTACGCTGGTACTGACGGAAAAGCCGGCAGAGGCGTTGCGGAGCGGCGAAGTCGTCCTGACGGCCGGCGCTGTGTGCAACGATGCCAATCATATCTCCGGCCCTTCGCGCACGGGCGAAGGCGCTTACCTGGCATTGAGGCGCATCCTGTCCGGTGTGGATATCGGCGAACTGGCGTTCGTCAATGCGCACGGGACAGCCACACTCTATAACGACGAGATGGAAGCCATCGCCATCCATCGCGCCGCACTGCAGGACATTCCTGTAACCGGTCTGAAAGGTTATTTCGGACATGCGCTCGGCGGCGCGGGTGTGCTGGAGAGTATTGTCTCCACCCGTGCGCTGCGGGAGGGAATTGTGTTGAAAACATCCGGCTTTGACACGCCGGGCGTTTCGCGACCGCTCCGGATAGCTACCCATACGCGGCCGGTCAAAGGATGCCGGTGCATCAACATGCTGTCGGGTTTCGGAGGATGCAACGCCGCCATATTGTACACGCTTGCAGGTGAGGAATGATGGAGATTCGGATCAGGAAACATATACGGATCATGCCGGGAAAAGTATGGTTGAACGGAGCCGCAGGTTTTGAGTCTGCCCGGAAGGGAGATGCGCAGGCCTTTCTGATGGAAGTCTATCACTGGCTGGGGGCGGACTGTCGCAAGTTCTTCAAGATGGATTTGCTGTCGAAACTGGGATGGCTGGCCTCGGAATGGCTGATGGCAGAGTTTGATCCCGAACAGCCGAAGGAAGATACGGGCATCGTCTTTTTCAACAGCTATGCCTCGCTGGAGACGGACAGCCGCTTTCAGGAGACGATCCGGAATCGGGAAGCTTGTTTCCCCAGTCCGGCAGGATTTGTCTACACCCTGCCGAACATCGTAGCGGGCGAAGTCGCCATCCGCCACAAGATACGCGGCGAGACGGCTTTTTATGTCCTTCCCCGTCCGGACAGTCGCCGGATGACTGCTCTTGTGTACGACACGCTGAGGTCGACCGGACTGAAATATTTGCTTGCCGGCTGGCTGGAAGTATACGGTGACCTGCCGGATGCCCGCGTGATGCTCTGCGAAAACGGCGGCAACGGATTAGGCCCTCTGGACGCCCTTCATATGGAGAACTTATTAACTAATTAAATAGAACTGTATTGTATGGATGAATTGATTTTAGAATTAAAACAGGAACTTATCAAAGTATTGAATCTGGAAGGAATTACACCGGAAGACATTGCGGATGACAGCGAACTGTTCGGCGAAGGCCTGGGACTTGATTCCATTGATGCGCTGGAACTGATTGTGTTGCTGGAGAAGAACTACGGCATCAAACTCAAGGACCCGGCGCAGGGCAAGGAAATATTCAAGTCGATCCGTACCATGGCCGAATATGTAGCGGCCCACCGGATCAAACAGGCATGAAAGCGAAAGACGTATATGTGACCGGCGCCGGTATTGTTTCAGCCGTCGGGCTGGGCAGGCAGGCAACGCTGGAGGCTTTGCGTGAGGGGCGCTCCGGAGTGGAACCGGTCCGTTATTTACGGACTGCCCATGCCGGACTTCCGGTCGGCGAAGTGAAATACAGTAACGGAGAGATGCGGGAGATGTTGCGGATTGCACCCGGTGAGGCGATGATCCGTTCGTCGTTGCTCGGCATACTGGCGGTCGAGGAAGCGCTTCGACAGTACGCTCCGCCCGGAGGACGCGACGAGACCCTGCGCGTAGCGCTGGTTTCGGGTATCACTGTGGGAGGGATGGATCAGGTGGAAGAGATGTATGATGACTTTGTCGGAACCGATTCGAAGAACGATTATATCGCACTGATCGACTGCGGGGCGTGCACGGAACAGATTGCAGATTATTTCGGCGGTTTCCGGATGACATCGACCATTGTCACCGCCTGTTCGTCGTCGGCAAACGCCATCATGACGGGAGTCGACCTGCTTCGGGAAGACCGGGCGGACGTTGTCGTGGCCGGCGGATGCGAATGTTTGTCCCGTTATCATGTAAATGGATTCAACACGTTAATGATCCTCGACCGCGAGACCTGCCGTCCTTTCGACCGTTACCGCGCCGGAATCAATCTGGGCGAAGGCGCCGGATATCTGGTACTGGAGCCGGCAGAATCGGTTGCGCGGCGCGGCGTGCAACCTCTGGGGAAAGTCTCCGGTTACCGCAACACCTGCGACGCCTATCATCAAACCGCTTCCTCGCCGGAGGGTCTGGGCGCCTACCTTGCCATGAAGGGGGCCGTCGAAGAGGCCGGCCTTGTGCCCGATGACATTGACTACATCAACGCGCACGGCACGGGTACGCCGAACAATGACCTGACCGAAGGGCTGGCCATCATGCGGCTCTTTGGCGAACGCATCCCGCCGGTTGCCTCCGTCAAAGCCTTCACCGGACATACAACCAGCGCTGCCGGCAGCCTCGAAGCCGTTCTTTCGCTCCTGGCGCTTCAACATAACTTCCTCCCGGTGAATCTGAATTTCCGCGAGCCGATCGAGGAACATGCGTTCGTCCCGGTCACCGATCCTTCGCCCGGCGCTCCCCTTCGCCACATCCTTTCCAACTCGTTCGGATTCGGCGGTAACAGTTCGGCTATTGTATTCTCCAAAATCTGAAGCATGTCCGTTTATATACAGTCTGTCAGTCAAATCTCGGCACAGCCGCCTCTATCCGACACATGGTTCGAGGCTCCCGTTTATCATGAAGCAAACCGGGTCGCTACGCTTGATCCGGATTTTACAGCCTGCCTCTCGCCCGTTCAGTCGCGCCGGATGTGCCGCCTGCTCAAACGTGTCATCGTCACGGCCCGCGCCGCCCTGAAAAGCGCCGGCGTGGAAATGCCCGATGCCATCATCAGCGGCACCGGCCTGGGATGCATCGACAATACGGAAAAGTTCCTCCATTCGATCCTGAAAAACGGAGAGCAGTACCTTCAGCCGACGTATTTCATGCAATCCACGCACAACATCATCAGTTCGCTGATTGCCATTGACCTGAAATGTCACGGCTATAACAATACCTATGTACATCGCGGCGTTTCGTTCGAACACGCGCTGCTGGATGCCCTTCTCCAGTTCCGGCAGCAGCGGATACGGACGGCGCTGACCGGCGGATACGACGAAATGACGGATTATTATTACCTTTTCCTCGGACGGCTGGGGCAGTGGGATTTCACCTGTACGCCTGCGGTATCGCCCAAGCAGAAATGTTTTGCAGGCGAGACGGCCGTCAGCATGTTGCTGGGCGACGCGTGCAACCGGCATTCGCTTTGCGAGATCAATGGCGTGGAACTCCTCTTCCGTCCCTCTGCCGCCGACATGCGTCGCGCGCTTGACACGCTCCTGGCACAGGCCGGGTGTTCGCTGACGGACGTCGACGCCGTCATGACGGGCGTGAACAATAACCCGCAGAACGACCCTGTCTACCAAACTGCCGCGACCGGCCTGTTTGCCGGACGGCCCCTTGCGCAGTACAAACATCTGTTCGGCCAGTCCTGGACCGCTCCGGCGCTGGGAATCTATGCAGCAGCTGTATGCCTCCGCAATAGCCGTATCCCGGCGCATCTGATGACCGGCCGCGAGGAGGGACTTGACAGGGTACGCCGTATCCTGTTCTACAATCACTACAACCATACGTCTCATTCTCTTACGCTTCTTTCGCGATGCTGAAACTCCTGCTCTATTCCATCGTTCAGTCCCTGTGTTTGGTGTCGGGGCAAATCTTCCTGAAGATAGCTTTGGCGCAGACGGGTAAGTTCAGCCTTTCCCGACAGTTTATCCGGGAGGCGCTGACGACATGGCAACTGGCCGCTTCGGGGCTGTGCATGGCGCTGGCTTCGCTGTTCTGGTTCCGTATTCTCAAACATTACGAGTTCTCGGTGGCCTATCCCATGATCAGCATCAGCTACCTCTTCGGTCTGCTGGCTGCAATCTTCATTTTCCACGAACCTGTTCCGCTTACGCGATGGATCGGGGTGCTGCTGATCATGGGCGGGGTCTTCCTGATCACAAAATAAAGGCAATGAATGGATTTCCGGCATAACTGGATAACGGATTCCTGCAAAGATAAAAATCAAAAAAAACATTTATTTATTTTGCTGTCATTGAGAGTTCGAATCGTTTCAATACATGACAACACCCCCTTTCTGCTTTCGGGCGGCTGATTCGTTGACCGAAAATGTTATTTTTTCAAAAGCTGTCCGGTTTTGTTTTTTTATTTCAAGGAAATAGCATTACTTTTGCCTCACTTAATTCACCTAATTTATAAACATAAAATGTCCGAAACAATTGAATAAGGATATGATTAATTTTACAAACTCGTTATGAACAAAGCAGATTTAATTAGGACCGTCTCAGCTAAAGTCAATATCAGCAAGACGCTCGGCAAACAAACCGTAAATGCACTCATTGATACGATCTACGAAGAGATTGAAAAAGGAGGCAAAGTAAGTATCCTGGGATTTGGCTCTTTCCGTGTAGCTCAACGGGCTGCCCGCAGAGGAATCAACCCGTCTACCAAAATTATCGTCCAGATTCCACCCCGCAAAGTTGTCAGATTTAAAGCAGGTAAGGATTTGCTGAAATGTGTCAGATAAGGATTTTGCCTGTCTGATTCCGATGTACGTGCCGGAAAGCCATGACGTTTCAAACCGAGTAGCTTTCCGGCATTTTTTTGTTAGCTGCATGAATTACTGTCGACCATATTTGAGTTATTGTCAATAGGAGATGGATGACCGTCGATCCTGAGGAAGTAAATGTCTGAACTGTGATTTTTGTAATTCCCGTGATTTGCCTCCGAAGGTTGATGATGCGTCACCCTGCAAAGCTTCCCGAAAACTTTCGACGGCAGACCATCTCCTTTGCCGGTTGTCGGTAAGACTTTTGGCAATGGAATATGGAATGAAACAGATTACGATCTCCCGCTTACCTCTCCCACCCGGCCACACTGCGCCTGGCGGGGACGGGATTATCACAGGCAACGCTTAATGACGTTATTTGCCGAAAGCGACCATGTGAAATTCCCGGATAATCTTACTGTAGCAGTTTGTTTATCTTATTGACATAGTTGGATTTGGAGGTGGCCCCTATCTGCTTGTCCACAACTTGCCCGTCTTTAAAAAACAGAATGGTCGGGATATTCCGAATGCCATATTGAGAAACAAGTTCGTTGTTGTCATCAACATTTACCTTGCCGATGATTACTTTTCCGTCGTATTCGGATGCCAGTTCATCAATAATAGGAGCTACCATATGGCAAGGTCCGCACCATTCAGCCCAAAAATCAACCACGAAAGGTTTTCCTTCGTTCAGCAATTCATTAAAATTCTCTTCTGTAATTGTTTGTAACATAACTGTTATTTTATTAATGAGGAATCAAAGGTACAAATTATTTTTATATTACGCGGATATTTACGTTCGAGCGGATATTTCAACCGCTGGATATGTCAGCCTTGCGAGCCAACATACGGTCGAGATATACTCATCATTCTGTCAGAAAAACAGACTGTTCTTGACGGCAAGAAATCAGTTTTCGATTTTCGGCAAAAAACACGTGGCAAAAACGCTCCGCGTCCCACAGGCTTATTCGTTTACGTATAATCCAAAAATTAAATGTTAACTTTGCAACAAAAAACGCACGATGACAACAACGGATAAATACATGAATCCCTATACCGATTTCGGATTCAAAAAACTCTTCGGTACGGAGGCAAACAAGGATTTGCTGATTGATTTTCTCAGCCAGCTGCTGATGCGGGAGCAGGGAGAGATAAGGGACATCACCTACCTGCAGAACGAACACACGGGCCGGAGTCCGGAAGACCGCAGGGCGGTGTTCGACCTGTACTGCACGAACGGGCGGGGCGAGAAGTTTATCGTCGAGATGCAGCGCGCCAAGCAGAACTACTTCAAGGATCGCAGCGTTTACTACGCCTCCTTTCCCGTGCAGGAGCAGGCGCGGACGGGAAACTGGGATTTTCAGCTGCAGAGCGTCTACTTTGTCGGCATACTGGATTTTGTATTCGAAGAGAACCGGGAGGACGGCGAATACTTCCATCATGAAGTAAAGCTGATGGAAATCAACCGCAGAAAGGTATTCTATGACAAACTGACGTTCATCTATCTGGAGATGCCGAAGTTCCGCAAGACGGAGCGGGAACTGGAGACGCACTTCGACAAGTGGCTGTACGCCATCAAGCACCTGTCAGCGCTGGAGCAGCGTCCGGAGAAGCTGCGCGAACGGGTATTCAGGCGTCTGTTCCGCATCGCGGAGATTGCCTGCTTCACGCCGGACGAGGCCTCGGCCTACGAAGAAAGTCTGAAACACTACCGCGATCTGAAGAACACGATTGATACCGCCAAGGAAGAAGGATGGGAAAAGGGACGGGAAGAAGGTGAAGCAATCGGCCTGAAAAAAGGTGAAGAGATCGGTTTAATAAAAGGTAAAGAGATGGGACGGGAAGAAGGACGGAAAGAAGGCGAAGCGAAGGGGCGTCTGGAAGAAAAAACGGAAATAGTGCTCCGCTGCGCCCGGCAGGGCCTGTCGGTGGAAGCGATTGCCGGGATAACGGGACTCCCGGTGGAGGAAATTACCGCCATCCTGAAAAATAGCTGAAATCAGTTGACGTTTTTCGATTTTCATAGAAATCGCTCAAAAAAACCGTCAACCGAAAATAAAAAACCGATAGCCGGAAACTGTCGACCGAGAACAGATAACTTTGATTTGTGATTTATTATGTTTTTTTATGCACACAGAGTTTCCCCATTCAAAAAAGACTCTCTACCTTTGGCGTAATTTTGATTTTAACAAAAAGATTGGCTTGAATAATGATACATAAGAATAGTGATAATGGTACCTGCGGACTGCCCGGCAAAACAGCACGGGTTTCAGATACCGCTTCCGGGTTCATCTTCGGAACTCGCGGGGTTTCTTCATCCGCTGTGATGACGCTGTTTTACACGTTGCCGTCGCAAAAAAACCGGATGAGGTTGACTGCAATCCCGTCAAAGTCGACTTTGGTCCTGTCAAAGTCGACTTTGGTTCCGTCGAAGTCGACTTTGGTCCCGTCAAAGTCGACTTTGGTTCCGTCGAAGTCGACTTTGGTCCTGTCAAAGTCGACTTTGGTCCTGTCAAAGTCGACTTTGGTCCCGTCAAAGTCGACTTTGGTCCCGTCGAAGTCGACTTCGTTTCCCCCAACTGACTTTTAAATTTGAAAGATATGCCGACAAAATCAGACTGGTTGATGCACAACCATGAGGACCTCTACAATCAGGCCTCTCAAACGGTAAACTACCTGACGGGTGACGTACTGGCGCGTATCGGTATCACAGGGCCGATTCTCGCATGGTACAATGCCGACTTTCTGCCTGCACATACCCGCTTCAAAGCGGCTTTCGAGCAGTGGCAAAATCCCGCCGAACGCACGCCCACGAAAACGGTCGCGCTTACGGATGCCGAAAACGACTTCGTCAAAGTCTACAGGCAACTCTACACCGGGTATATGAAAAGTAATCCCCTGGTGACCGACGAAGACCTGGTGGGAGCGGGAATGCCCACGCGGCACACGGGCGGCAATACGCCGGCACACAAGCCCGACACCCTGATCGTGGCCACGACCGACACCTCGAAGCCTGCTGCCGTCGGTCTGCACTACCGCGACCGGCAGTCCACCGGCACGGCCAAACCCCGCGGCGTACACGGCGCCGAAATTGTCTGGGATGTGCTCGACACGCCGCCCGCGGACTGGTCCGAACTGCGGCACAGCACCTTCAGTACACGTACGCCCGCACAGCTCGTCTTCAGCGGCACACAGCGCGGCAAAACACTTTACTTTTCCATGCGATGGGAAAATACCCGCGGCGAAAAAGGCCCCTGGAACGAGATCGAAAGCGTCATGATTCCGTAACGCCGGACAGCCTGTAATCCGCAGCGCGAAAGAAGTTTTTTTCCACAGGAGAGGGGATGTCACGTTCCCTCTCTTCTTTATTTGAATTATGAATATCAACACCGGCAATTATAAAAAGGTCTTCATTATGTTTCGAATACAAACGGTATCCATCCTGCTGTTTCCGCTTTTTTCGAGGCTTTCCGGCCTCCGCACGCAGGGAATTGACGATACCGGCGGCGTCCGGTCGAAAATCTTCGGCTGCCGACGGGCGGGCAAACCCCGCCCCTACGGGCATCGGGCATACATAAATAATAAATTAATAAATAACGGTATATGAAACTAAGAAACATCACGGGTGCTATCGCGGAAATCATCCTCTGCACCGCATTATTTGCAAGCGTACAGAACGTTCAGGCGCAACACAAAGAAGGCTATAACTGGTATTTCGGAGCTTATGTCGGCATGACGTGGAACACCACGCAGACCGTCGGCGGGCTGTCCGGATTGCCCACGCCGCTCCCGCCTTCCGCCATGACTAACCAGCAGGAAGGAGTGTTCGGAATGTCGGACGCAAACGGCAATCTGCTGTTCTATTCCGACGGAATGACCGTATGGAACAGAAACCATCAGGTGATGACCAACGGCAGCGGACTCACCGGGCATAATTCATCGGCGCAGTCGGGAATCGTCATCCCCTATCCCGGACAGTCCCGGAAATACATTGCAGTGACCACCGGACAGAATTCGTCGAACAATTTATCCTACTCCGTCATAGATATGGATGGAAGCGGAGGATTGGGAGAAGTGACGACTTCCCATAAAAATGTTCCGCTCACGGGCGCTTCGGGAGTCTTGGGCGAGAGCGTTGCCGCCGTCAGACATGCCAACAGCACGGATTTCTGGATTGTGGCCGTGGGAAAAGGCTCCGGCGCCGCCTCGGCGCTCAATGTATGGAAAGTAACCGTATCCGGAGTACAGGCTGCCTGCTTTGCCTCCTATCCCCTGCCTGCGAACACGACTGCTTCGGCAGGCGCCAATGGCTACCTGCGCTTTTCGGCCGACGGGAAATACTTTGCATGGCCGGAACATTCTGGCAGCAGCAGAACCTTTTTTTTCGGAGAATTTAATCCTTCCACCGGCACATTTCCGACGATGAAAGTGATGGACGCTGGATATATCGGCTATGGCATCGAATTTTCGCCTTCCAGCAAAATACTGTACGCCACCAAGTCTGGCTCCACAGAGATACATGCCTATAAATTTGCAGACCTGCTGGCTTCGGCAGATCCGGGAAACATGTCTCACCGTACGGAGCCAATAGGAGGAGCACATAGCATATATCCTTTGCAATTAGGTCCCGACGGACGTATCTACGGGACATTACAGTCCACTACAACCATGCTGGTGATAGACGATGTAAATGATTACGACGCCTTCACCACCCATGTGGTCAATGGACTGCTGCCCACCGGAACCAATTATGAGGCGCGTGTCGGCCTGCCGAACTATATGGCTTATTTCTTCGCTCCCGTCGAAAACACCTGCTCCTATTTCACCGACGACCTCTGGTACTTCGGTACCGGCGGCGGAGGCATCGCCTTCAACGACGACGGCAGCGGCACGAAAGTAGCCGCTGCCGCCAGCGGGGAATCGTTAGTCAGTTCGGGAGAAAATTCACTCTCCGTCTCCTCCCCCGGATGCGGAAGCAGTCTGATTTTCTATTCCCAGCACAACCAGCTCTACAACGCGAAGCACCAGCCGATGGCCGACGGCAGTTTCAGCGGACACGCCTCCGTAGCCGACGGACTGGCCGCCTGCTATATCGGAGACAACAAATACATGCTCTTCTCCGTCACACATGCCTACGAAGAGAATACGACCATGGCGCTGCAATACCACATCATCGACATGAACGAAGACAATGGCTACGGAAGGCGCATCAGCACCACAACGCTCGAAGCCTCCGGCATGTCCGAAAGCGTCGAACTGGCGCCCATACCCGGAACGTCCAACGAATACTGGCTAATCTACAACATGGTTTCGCCCAATGAAATCAGAGTACGTAAAATCACCGGAAGCGCCGTCGGCGGCGTTATCAAGACGCTCTCCATGGCATCCCAGAGCGTAAGCGGACGAAGCTACATGCTTCAGACAAATACCACATACAACCGCCTTGTCCTGACCTATCCGGACAACGCTAAACTTGCGCTGTTCGACTTCGACACGAGCGACGGGGATATTACCCTCCTGCGACCACCGGTGTCCACGCCCTTTTCTTCAGGTTCAACCTACGGCGCCGAATTTTCGCCCAACGGGAAATACGTCTACGTTACGACATACAATCCCGGTTGCTGGATTAGCCAGTATGACATTGCCAGCAACACCTTCACCACTCCGTTCTCCTACGTGAGCAGCCCGAATGGCGGCGGATTGAAAATGGGGCCGGACGGAAGGCTCTACGTCAAACGCGCAGGACGATACATGGGCGTGATTGCCGACCCGAACGCTCCCCTGACCTCTGCCGGATATACGCAGAACGGCTTCGACCTCGGCGACGGCATTACCTCAGGCGGCCTGGTGTTTTCCACCGGCCTGACGCCGCCCGCCGTCTGTCCCGCCGGACTGAACGAGGCGCCGGTAACGACGGACGACGCCGTCACGATCTTCTTAGACGGCCCCGACGTCTGCCTCTCCGTGCTGAAGAATGATTATGACCCCAATCCCGGCGATTCCATCAACCTTACCAACGTGTTCTTCCAGGATGCGGCAGACGCAAGCAAGGTGGAAATTTCCTTTCAGCCGGGCGACTCCACCGTCTGCATCCACGCCAAAGCCGCCGCACAGGAAGGCGACGTCATCCGCCTGACCTACACCGTCCGCGACGACGCCAACCCCATCCGCCTCTGCGCCGACGGAGGCATAACGGTACGAATCGGCAGTTATCCGGAAAACGTGACCGAAACCGACTGCGCCGTGCCGATCAGCAGCATGACATGGGCGATCAACACCACTCCGACACTGTTGGGAAACAATAACATATCCGTCTATCAGACAGCCTACGTGGGCGACCTCGACAGCGACGGACATGTGGAAATCGTCGCCGCCAAATCCTTTTACGCCGGAGGCGGCGGCGGCAACGCTAATCCCTGGTCGTATTACGCAAACGGAATCTACGTCTTCGACAGAAGAAACAACACTTCCCGCGAAATTACCGTCCCCATATTCGCCACCTGCGGACGGGGACAGATCGCTCTGGCAAAACCGCACGCCTCCTCGCAGGGATACATTGTCCTTGCCGCCATGAACGGATACCTCTACGCCTACGACAAGGCCGGCAACCTGAAATGGACCACCCCCAACAACCGGTCGGACGTGCCCTACACCACTTACAACGTTCCCGACAACGGCACCGGCAGCGGTTTTAAAGCGGCAAGCATCATGTTCTCGGACTTTAACGGTGACGGATATGCCGAAATCGTTACGGGCGACCGGATATTCGACCTGGAGACGGGCAAACTGCTGCTCGACTGCGGATTTTTAAACGGACAAAATATCATGAACCCTCTTGTTTCGGTAACGGATATCAACGGCGACGGCAAACCCGAACTGCTCTGGGGCGGCAACCGGTATTCCATTACGATTACCAGCCGTACCGGCACGTCGGGGAACTCCTTCCTGTTGATGTCTCCGGCAGTTACCGACGCGACGGCGCTGGCAGGACTGCCCAACACTTCGGTCGCGCTCACGGCTCCCGTCGATATCGACCTGGACGGCAAAGTGGACATACTCGCCTACGGAGGCGCTTACTTTTATATATACGACCCGCAGACCGGCGCCGTGAAAGTGCGGCAGGCCATACCGGCAGCCGATCGAGGTGCCGGAGCGCCGTTTGTCGGAGACATAGACGGAGATAAATACCCCGAAATAATGTACGGCGAAACGGCTACCGGTCTCAACATTATTGCATGGGACATCGACGGCCATGCATCGGCGACCGTGAAGTGGAGAATGAGTACGACCGACGGCAGCCAGGGAACGGGATTGACGCTGTTTGATTTCAATCAGGACGAAAAGTTTGAAATCCTGTACAGAGACCAAACTCAGCTGCGCATATTCGACGGCAGCACCCAGGCGACCATGAACGCGCCGCTGGCAAGCATACCCTGTCTGTCCGGCACGCTGGGCGAATATCCCGTAACCGCCGACGTGGATAACGACGGCGAAGCGGAAATCATCGTTACGGGGTCTCCGGCAGGAGGATCCTCGGAGCGCGGATATGTCTGTATTTTCAACGCCGGCACAGGCACGCGCTGGGCGCCGGCGCGCAAAGTGTGGAATCAGTATGCCTACAACATCGTCAACATCAACGAAGACCTGACCGTGCCCAAAAGCCAGTTCGACGTCGCTACCGTCATGGCCGGTAAAGATTCCATCATGGGCACAGCGGACGACATCCAGCCATACAACGGCTTCCTGAAGCAGTCCACCATGATTGACCGCTACGGCAACATGGTCATGTACACGCCCGACGTGCAGCTCGCCGGCGCTCCCGCCTTCGTTTACGACGCCGTCGGCGATTCGCTGCGGATCACCTTCGACGTTACCAACGCCGGCAAATCCGCCTTCCAGCCGCCGCTCTACCTGACGGCTTACCGCGACGCCGTCCTGCCCGCCAACGCCATCTGCACCGACAGCATCGCCGTCATGATCAATCCCGACTATACCGACACCATCCGCTGTACGTTCGTCATCCGCAACTTCTCGGACTTCCTGCCCTTCGACGACGTCAAAATCGCCCTCAACGACCGCGGACAGGCTACCGGCGTGCAAACCGAATGTAAATACGGCAACAACGAAATACTCACCCCCCTGTCCGCCATCCTCATGGCGC
The DNA here is from genome assembly GCA_031276675.1 of Tannerella sp. Lineage (GTDB taxonomy): Bacteria > Bacteroidota > Bacteroidia > Bacteroidales > Tannerellaceae > Tannerella. The sequence continues at coordinate 421 of JAISMO010000003.1, read as the reverse complement.
AAAACGACCACGCCTCCACGCTCGCTACGGCGCCGGTAGCCATCGCCGTCCTTGCCAACGATTCCATTCCCGCCGGCTGCACGCCGACGCCGGAACTTATAGCGCCGTTTGCCAAACACGGCACGGCCACTCTCATGCCTTCCGGCGACAGCATCCTCTACACTCCCTCCGCCGGCTTTGCCGGATATGACACCGCCGCCTACCGTATCGTCTGCGGCACGGATACCTCCGTTGCACACATTTATATATATGTAGCGGAAACGCCCGACAACATCTCCGACGCGGACTGCTATATCACGCCATCGGCACAGGCATGGGGCATTACTCCGCACTGGTCGTCGTCGTCTATCGTCTCCAATCACATCATCCCGATGGTAGGCGATCTGGATAACGACACCATTCCCGAAATCGTCTGCTTCGG
>JAISMO010000124.1 GCA_031276675.1 Tannerella sp. | reverse complement strand
GACAAGATCACCACTTGCATGTTGTCTTTCCGTAATTTAAGTCCCGAAGGCGCCAGGTAAGGATGGATGGCCGTGGTATAATACGTTGTACTGCTGTTGTAATAATAGCTGTTGTTACTGTATGTCTGAGTGACGCGGTTGACCGGAACAACCAGCATGTGCAAATCTTCATCCGGCGACACGGCAAGGTGATAGTTTAACAGACCGGCGATATTCCTGAACGAATAGGTCCGGCTGGCCGGGTTGTATCCCTGCCCGGAAGAGGCAGGCGAAGTCGCCTCTTCCGTGGTTGATATATATGAAATGACATTATTTTCTATGTTGCCATTTTCGAAGAATGATACAAGCGAATCTTCCGGCAGCAGCAGCAGGTGAGGCGGCGGCGCCAGCGCATACAGCCAGTCCTCCTGAGGCAGGTATTTAAACTCCAGCGGCAGGTTGTTGATCATACGGCCTTGAATGACCTCCCTGATCTCCTGCGCAGGAATCACGATGCGCGTGAAAATCCCCGCCGGCGTTTTCAGGTAAATATAGTCTTTGTCTTCCAGCAACCGTTCGGTATCCGTATTCTCGAAGCGGTTCAACTGAATCACCTCTTTTGTGAGTCTGAACCCTTCGTATACGCTGACTAAGGAATCAACGCCCGTACTGCTCGTCTCCGCATACCGGTACACAATCATCATCCGGGTATCTGCCAGATGGAAAACGGTTCCGCTACCGTAACCGGTAGTTATATACAGACCGGGGAAGAATTGATTGAACGTTTCCTGATTCCGGAAGGTCGAGGGATTCTGCTGCGTTTCGTCATATATCTTTTGCCCTAATTCGACCGGAAGACGAATCTCCAGGCCGCGATAATACGACGTATCGCCGGTTGCCGAGACCGACTGGCCGGTAATCATGCTGTTGGAAACCGAGACAACCTGCGAGGCCAGCAGATGTTGCATGTCGCTGTAATCAGATGGCCGGATATTGGCGTAATAGATTTTATCCAGCTGTTTGGTTACCGGATAGACTTGTACTTGCATGGGGGTATGCGCGTCGCCTGTCCACCCTAAATATTCCAGAAACAGAAAAACGGAATCTATCTTGCCTTCATAAGGCGTCCGGCTGAAGCGGAAATTTTCCTGGCAATAGAACTGGCAAAGATAATCCGATTTCAACCGGCCGTATAGCGGGTCGTAAAATTCCCCCAGATAGCCGTACACCGTTTTGGCAAAAACCGAGTCTGTCTTCACCGTAGAAGCCGTCATCCGGAACGTATCCGAATAGACCGTAATCCTGTCTTCATCCGGCAGGATGCTCAGGCCCACCTGATTCACGGCATCGCTGCAACTGTTCAGGAACATCCCTGCCGCACCCGTACAAATCCATACGAAATATTTGATATTCATTGTTTGCTTATTTGGAATTTATCACTAAATCATAAAATTTATTATATGCACCGATGTAATCTTCAGGCAATTGATATGGCAGAAAGCGTTTTCTGGTTTTCGAAATATGGGCAGTGATTTCGGGATCGACTTCAGGAATGCCCTGAATCACCGCATCCGAAAACTGAATGGCCAGCTTGGTTAAGGAAAGGAAATCGGGCGTCGAGATGATCTTCATGTCGTTATCGGTAGCGCCGTCCTGTTTCAGTTTTTTCTTCAAGTCGTTTGCGAGCACAGAGCGGAATGTGTCTCCGTAGATGGAATAAATCACTTTTGTGCGCGAGAAACAGGGATCATCTGCATACATTCGCTTCAAATACAGGGGCGCCAGCGACGTGAGCCATCCGTGGCAATGAATCACATCCGGTATCCAGCGCAATTTTTTGATAGTCTCAAACACTCCCCGCACATAGAAAATTGCGCGTTCGTCGTTGTTTGCAAAACCCTCTTCATTTTCGTCAAAAACAGTTGCCTTCCGGTAGAAGAAATCATCATTATCAATAAAATAAACCTGCATACGGGCAGACTGGATCGAGGCGACCTTGATGATCAGCGGATGGTCGGTATCGTCGATAATCAGGTTCATCCCCGAAAGCCGGATGACTTCGTGCAATTGATTTCTCCGCTCGTTGATACAACCGTATTTAGGCATGAATGTTCTGATTTCCCTACCCAGTTCCTGAACTCCCTGCGGCAGGTCTCTACATACCGTAGCAACCTCCGATTCCGAAAGATAAGGAGCTATTTCCTGGCTTATAAATAAAACTCGTTTGGCATCCATTCTTTAATTCTGAAATTCTGAGTATATATAAAATTCGGGTACAAAGATAATAAAAAATCCGATACGGATTTTATGCGGCTTCACCAAAACAATTCTCAATAAATGTGATTTCCCTGTAAAAACACAGGAGGTTATGAATTTATTTTGTTGCTTTGCAGTTCGTTTGGAATCAATTGACCGGCCTGCAGAACAGGCGGGTAAGATGCGGTAAATATGAAAGTTATAAGAAAAATTCCGGAATTGCGGGAGGCGCTTGCACGGGAAAGGCAGGCCGGAAAGCGGATTGGCTTTGTCCCGACAATGGGCGCGCTGCACGACGGACATCTGAGTCTGGCAGAACGATGTCGGATGGATAACGATGTCTGCGCGGTCAGTATTTTTGTAAATCCGACGCAGTTTAACGACCGGCGTGACCTGGCATCCTATCCGCGAACGCTGGAGAAAGACTGCGAGCGGTTGTCCGAGGGCGGATGCGATTATGTGTTTGCGCCGTCGGATGCGGAAATGTATCCCGAACCGGATACGCGCGTGTTCGACCTCGGCACGGTGGCACGCGGGATGGAGGGCGCTTTCCGACCCGGCCATTTCAACGGTGTAGCCCAGATTGTGAGTAAATTGTTTCAGGTGCTCGAGCCGGACAGCGCCTATTTCGGCGAGAAGGATTTTCAGCAGGTCGCCGTCGTTCGGGAGATGACGTGGCAACTTGGCTTGCCGGTACAAATCGTCGCCTGTCCGATTCTCCGGGAGCCGGACGGATTAGCCATGAGTAGCCGGAACGTGCGTTTAACGGCCGGGCAGCGCCGAATAGCGCCGCTGATTGCCGCCACATTGAAAGAAAGTCGTACCTTTGCCGCCGGAAAAAGCGTGCGCGAAGTGATTGACCGGGTGGTGAACACGCTGAATCAATCGCCGCCGTTGCGCGTGGAATATTTTGATATTGTAGACGGGACAACCCTTTTGCCTATCCGGCAGTGGGACGAATCGACGGAGCCGGTCGGTTGCATTGCCGTTTATTGCGGAGAGGTTCGACTGATTGACAATGTGAAATATGAACAGGGAGTAAAGAACAAACATAACTGTAATTAACGTAGCACGTGTATATCGAAGTTTTAAAATCGAAAATCCACCGGGTGACGGTGACGGAGGCCAATCTGGATTACATTGGAAGCATCACGATTGATGAAAACCTGATGGAGGCGGCCCGCCTGATTGAGTATGAGAAAGTGTATGTGCTGAACAATAACAACGGCGAGCGGTTTGAAACGTATGTCATCAGGGGGCGGCGAGGTTCGGGCGTCATCTGCCTGAACGGAGCGGCTGCCCGTCGCGTATTGCCCGGCGATGTCATCATCATTCTTTCATACGCACACCTGGAGTTCGAAGAAGCCAGGAATTTCCGTCCAACCGTCATTTTCCCCGATACGGCTACCAATCAATTGACCTGACTGCCGCCCTGTGACGGGGCTGAGGCGTCGACCGGCGATATCTCATGTATACGAACGGGTATATCTGGAAAATAAGTTATCCGATTTTTTTGAGTCTGCTGGCGCAGAACATGATCAACGTGACGGACACAGCTTTTCTGGGGCGCGTGGGCGAAGTGGAACTGGGCGCTTCGGCGATGGGCGGCCTGTATTATATTTGCGTTTTCACCATTGCTTTCGGTTTCAGTACGGGGTCGCAAATCATGATCGGCCGGCGCAACGGCGAAGGCAACTATGCTGCGGTGGGGCCGGTGGTGATTCAGGGTGTCTTTTTCCTGACCGTGCTGGCGACGCTTATCTTCCTTTTTTCACACCTGATGGCCGGCAGCCTGATGCGGACGCTGATTTCGTCGGAGGTTGTCCGGGAGGCCACCCTGGAGTTTCTGGACTGGCGTGTCGGCGGTTTCTTTTTCTCGTTCGTAAACGTCATGTTCCGGGCGTTCTTCGTGGGGATTACCCGTACAAAAGTGCTGACATGGAATGCGCTGCTGATGGCCGGAGTCAACGTCATACTGGATTACCTGCTGATTTTCGGTCATGCCGGACTGCCCCGGATGGGCCTCCGGGGCGCCGCCTTTGCTTCGGTTGCTGCCGAAGGCGCTTCGGTCGTTTTTTTCCTGATATACACGGCGCTGACGGTTGACCGGAAACGCTACGGGCTGCATCGCATCTATGCGTTCGATCCCCTTCTGTTGAAACAGGTATTGAACGTATCCGTCTTCATGATGTTGCAGCAGTTTGTGTCGATGAGTACTTTTTTCCTGTTTTTCATCGTCGTCGAACGCCTCGGGCAGCGCGAACTGGCCATTGCCAACATCATCCGCAGCATCTATGTCGTGATGTTTATCCCGGTCAATGCGCTCTCTACCACGACGAACACGCTGGTCAGCAATCTCATGGGCAAAGGCAAGGTGTCGCAGGTACTTCCGCTGATTTGGCGGATGGTACGGATTTCCACCGGCCTGATGGCCTGTTTTTCGCTGCTTCTGTGTGTGTTTCCCCGTGCCATGCTGTCGATTTATACGAACGATGCCCTGCTGCTGTCGGATTCGATCCCCTCGCTGTACGTGATTGCTGCCTCGGCGCTGATCTGTTCGATGGCCGGAGTAGTTTTCAACGGCTTGTCGGGTACGGGGAACACCCGTCCGGCTTTTGTGATAGAACTCGGCGTGCTGGTGATTTACATGCTTTTCGTTTATGTGGCGGGCGTGCAGTTGCGTCAGCCCGTACATGTCTGTTACCTCTGCGAATGTGTTTATTTCCTCGCGCTGCTGGCCGGTTGCACGCTGTATTTCCGTTTCGCCGCATGGGAAAAAAAGCGGATATGATCAACGGCCCGGTTTGGCCTTTGGATGCGGGTAGATTTCATCCTCTCGCGCCTGTTGAAGAGAACGGGAGGGTTGGGGCATGGCGCTCCCGGGTATCCCGGTTCAATTCTTTTTCATCGTATACCGGGTGACGCCCAGTGACGCATACGCCTGCAGGAGCGCCTCGTCATTGTCGGAGATCATCAGCAGTTTGTCACGTTCCATCAGGATGGTATCGCCCTTGGGGATAAAGTAGTGATCGTTGCGTTTGACCATGACCGCCAGCGTATGATCCGGCAGGCGCAGCTGCATCAGTTTATTGCCGTGCTGCAGGACGGCCGGCGTGACTTCGATTTCGCTCATGGCGCTTTTGATGCCTTCCGGCAGTTCGATGCCGAATACGTCTTTCCGTGCCGGATCCTTCAGCATCAGTTTGAGCTTGTCGGCCACCGTGACCACCGTCATCCCCTGAATGAGCAGCGAGAGGATGGTGATGAAGAATACGACGTTGAATATCAGGTTGGCATTGTTGATCTGAGCCGTCAGCGGGTAGGTGGCGAAAATGATGGGAACGGCGCCGCGCAGCCCCACCCATGACAGATAGAGTTTGCCCCTGGCGGAGAAGTTACGGAACGGGAGCAGCGTCAGGAACACGCTGACCGGACGGGCAAACAGCGTCATGAACACGCCGATGGCAATGGCTACAAGGGCAACCGGCAACAGCTCGTGCGGATTCACCAGCAATCCCAGCATGAGAAACATCACGATCTGGCACAGCCACGTGAAGCCGTCGAAAAACGTCCCGGTACTTTTCTTGTGAACCATTCGCGAATCGCCCGCCACCAGACCCGCTATGTACACGCCCAGATAACCGTTTCCCCTGCAAAGCGTAGTCACCGCAAAGGTAAAGATGGCGCCCGCCAGCAGCAGGATCGGGTAATAGGAAGGGTTGTCGAGGTTGATCTTGTTGATCACGAGCACAATCAGCCTGCCCAGCAGATAGCCCGCAATCATGCCCACGCCCATCTCGAGCAGCAGGTCGAAGAGAATCCACTGCACGTTTACTTCCCCGGACTGGATACAGGAAATCAGCATGATGGTGAGCAGGTAGGCCATTGGGTCGTTGCTGCCGCTTTCCAGTTCGAGCGTGGGTTGCAGACGCTCCTTCAGCATCAGTTTCTTGCCGCGAAGAATGGCAAAAACCGACGCCGAATCGGTAGACGACATCACGGCCGCCAGCAGCAGCGCCTCGGTCAGGGGAACCGTTTCCGATCCGCTCACCAGCCGGAACAGGTAATACGCGAACGCACCCGTGAGCAGGGCCGTCAACATGACGCCGAAAGTGGCCAGCAGTACGCCCTGCACAAAAACCGGACGTATGTCGGAAATCTTCGTATCCATCCCGCCCGAAAACAGGATAATGGTCAGCGCCAGCATTCCGATAAACTGGGCTATGACCGGATTGCTGAACTGGATGCCCAGCCCGTCGCTGCCGAACAGCATCCCCACGCCCAGGAATATCAGCAGCGAAGGCAGTCCGAAACGATAGCCCGCCTTTCCGGCAAAAATGCTGAAAAACAAAATAACGGAAGATATCAGCAGGATACCTTCGGAATTATGAAGAATGACGGCAGAAAACGAATCAAGTAAAAGCATGTTCAAATCATTTCAATTATTTTACAGTACAAAGAAAACAAAAAAACGCGAATCCGTCAAATATCGGACTCCTGACGGGGATTTCTCTGTTATAACACCTCCATCCCTGCTCCGGGCGTCGTCTTCGATTCTTTTAGAACCTCGCGAGGCATGGTTTTGTGCATGGCTCAGTCCGATAAAAATACCGTCGGGGACGGCATGTCGTCCTTCCAGGTTCCGGCAAGTCGGAATCACTCCTGTGACTTGCCGGAACCCGGCAAGTTAGAATCCGCCCGGATTACGACTTGCCGGAACCCGGCAAGTTAGAATCTGTCCGGATTACGACTTGCCGGAACCCGGCATGTTAGAATCTGCCTGGATTCCGACTTGCCGGAACCCGGC
>JAISMO010000010.1 GCA_031276675.1 Tannerella sp. | reverse complement strand
GGCTAAATGCTTTTTGATGCGATGCGTTCATTATTTTTTATTTTTAAATTGTTATATATGTCTATTTTTCTTTGATAGCTGAACTAAAATACTATAAGGATTTGTTCATAATGATATTTTGTTAAAATGTATATGCCAATCCCAATCCGTAATTGTTTAAACCTATTGTCGGTGCAATAGCCAGACTGCTACTCTTACCTCTTTTTCCCGTGCCAAATGCTTTATGAATTACGGGTAACAGCAGGTAGCCCAATTCGGCGCTCAAGATGCCTGTACCTGCACCTGCCGACACGTCGCTCAACCAGTGTTTTTTATTGGTAACGCGCAGCAATCCCGTTCCGGTGGCAACAGCGTAGCCGGCGACGCCAATCCAGGGGGAGGTATCTTTATATTCTTTGAACAGGATATGTGCACCGACAAATGCGGTAGCTGTATGGCCGGATGGAAAGGATTTGTAATTGGAGCCATCCGGTCGTTCTACAGGGATTGAGTTTTTCATCGTCTGTACAATTCCGCCCAAAATGAGATGGGAGGTAGCCATGATGATGGTCCGATCCCGGAAGTTGTGCCTTGCTTTTATTCCCGTTAAATCCAGTCCATATACGGCTACTGCCGGAGCAAACTGCGAATAATCATCAATGGTATATGCACCGATACCGTTTTTAATCACTTCGTCGCGTATTTCATAATCATCTGATCTGTCGAACTGCGAAGTCACACCGTAAGCTATAAGTGTCGCAGGGATTATGAATTTCGAGTATGGTGCGTTAAAAATGTTATTGTTTCTTTTTCTTCCTTTCCAATGCATGTTGAATAAATACGCTTCGTTGAATTTTGATGAGTAAGTATTCGTTCTTTCGTCATACGGAAGGACGCTAAACGGATTCCGGCTGTGGATACGAGGCAGAAGGGACTCGATTTTCACGTTTGATTTCAATTTCTCCATACTTCTTATCCTCACCGTATCTGCTTCTTGTGCGCTTATTTTAGAAACGACCAGAAGAAACATGACTGTCACTTTCATTTTCATAATCGAACTTTGCATTTGAATTACCGTTATAATCCGTAAAGAGCGAGCCGTTTTTTTTCGCACCACACGTTCAAACCGACCTCGCCGTTTCCCGGCGGCATCGAACCGAACGAATTTTCGCCCGGCGCGTCCCGCACGACATGAACCGTATGAATCCAAAACCCTGCGAGCCGCCGAAGTACACTGTTTCGCTCACTCTTCTCCGTTCACATGCAGGATAAAATCGGACATGAGGCCGAAACAGCCGTCCGTCTTTTCCGCGGCCTCCGGAGCGAACAGGCAGCCATGACCGCCTCCGGTGGAAAGCAAACGGCTGTCCTTCAGGTAGGGAATGATTTTCTGCGCCCGCCTGATCACGGCTTCGCCGGGAAACAGCAGGTCCGACTTTTCGGCGATCACGCATACCGGCGCATTCAGTTTCCGGAGGCTTTTCCTGCTGAAACGTCCGAGGGTTTGCTTTTCCTGTTTTGCATGGAGCAAAATCATCCGCACGGCGTTCGTCACCTCCACCTCCTCCTGCGGAAAAGGCCATACCGGCTGCAACGCTTTTTGCACCTCCTCCTCCGTCGGGGCGCTTTTCCTCTGCGCCCTCCGCATGAACCGGGATGCTTCGGAGGTCGAGGCGCCGGCAAGCCCGGAAGGCATGACCAGCAACAGCCGTTCGATGCGCAGCACGGAGGTTTCGCAAAGTTGCAGCGCGACGCCCGCGCCGAACGAATAGCCCAGCACCGGCGCCACCGGCAATCCCAGCGCGTCCATCACCTGACACGCCCACTCGCCGTATGCCCCTTTGGAGCAGGACAGGCGGTTTTCGGCGCTGAATCCGATCTGTCCGACCGGATCGGGCACGATCAGCCGGATCCGGTTCAAATCCAGCCCCCTCACAAAGGGACGAACCGCCAGCGGATTCAAGGTATATCCGCCGTAAAAAACCAGCACGGGCCGACCCTCCGGATGCCCGTACAGCATGACGTGCGTATCGCCGAAACGTGTCTGCACCATGCGCTCCGCCAGCGGTACATCCAGTTCCGTCAGCAGTTTCCGGTAGAGGTTGTGAAGGATATGACGCCCTTCTTTCGAGCGATAGACCTCCGATTCATACGTCTGTTCCACGGCTGCGAACAGGTTATGGCTTTCGGACAAGTCGCCACACCACCCGGACGATCCCCCGCAGGACAACGGACAGCACATACAGGCCGGCGCCGATGCAGACCACCCAGGGGAGCTGCGTCCATAATTCACTCCAGGACGTATGATACGTCAGGATGGCAAACACATTCATCAGCAGGGCGGTGATGATGGCGCTGCACAACCAGCGAAGTTCCCGTTTCTGCCGTTCAACCGTGATCAGAATATCTTTCATCTTATGCAAAATTTAAATAGGGTATTTTGTATGCATCCGGAAAGGTGATGATGCGCTGCTCTTCCATCGCCTGCAATCCCAGCAGCGCCAGGACGGATGAATAGTAGGCCTCTTCCACCAGATTCGGCGCCGGGCGGCCGGTGACAGCCGCCTCGCAGAAGGCCGCCAGCAGTTCCGCCGAACCGTCGCTCGCAAATCCCACGGTCGAGGCGCCGTCGTGCGCACTCACCTTGTCCATCACGAAATAGCCCGCATTCTTCGCAGCCGTTTCCGGCACCCAGCTCGGACCGGCAAACGAAACCCGGTCAAAAATCTGATGCTCTATCTGATTGACCAGTTGCATGATGCCGGACGCGGGCCTTACTTCTTCAAAATAATACTTTCCTTTTTCAAATTCCATGGTCCCGCGATGGCAAAGCAATTCTTCCTCCAGGCCGTAAAACTTGTTTGAGATGACGGACTCGTAGGTCATCTTGACGCCGTTGGCATAGCGGTATATCAGGCTGACGCTGTCGTAGACCTCGCGGTCGTCTTTCCAGTATACCAGGTCGCCGAAGCCGGAGACCGTTTCGGGTATCATCTGCATCGCCCAGTTTCCTACCTGTAGCTGGTGGGTAGCCAGTTCCGTCATCAGCCCTCCGGAAAATTCCTTGTACAGCCGCCAGTTGATTTTCCGTTCCAGATGGGGGGAGGGCACCGGCCGCCGCCAGTCGTTGTTGCGGAACCAGTAGGTGCGGATGCCGGTGATTTCGCCGAGCATACCCGCATGGACCATCTCCATGGCCCGAATGTATTTGGGATCATAGAGGCGTTGCTGACCGATGAACAGCACCTTGCCGCTGCGCTTGAAACTCCGGTACATGGCCAGACATTCGGCCGGCGACAGGGCCATGGATTTTTCGCAGAAGACGTGCTTCTCCGCCTCCAGCGCGTCAATCGTAATCACCGGATGCTCATTCAGGGGCGTGGCAATGAGCACGGCCCGGATATCCCTGCGTTCCAGCACCTGCCGATAGTCCGCATACGTTTTTGCCGCCGGACACAGAGCCGCTGCCTCCTGCAGATGAGGCGCATAGTTGTCGCACAGAGCCGTCACTTCCACGTTCGGCATGTCGAGCAGATGCTGCAGGTGATACTGCCCGCGCGAACCGGTACCGATGATGGCCAGCGTCACTTTTTCCCGCGCAATTTCCTTTTTCTCGTCCGCACTGCACGACTGCAACCAGGGAAAAGCCCCGAGCAACATGCCGCCGCCGCCGAGGGCGCCTGCATCCCTGATAAAAGTTCTTCGATTGACGGGAGTCTGTTTCAAAATGTCATTCATATATCCTGTATTCTATTATATTAAATTGATTCACGATCTTTTTCACCTTATCGGGTGTTGCCACCATCAAGGCCGTAGTCAGCGCTTCCGCGTCAACCGGATCCTCCGCAACCACGGCCACTATTTTCCGGTCGGTCACGTAAACGCCCGTTTTCGGATTTATGATATGCGCCGGCTGCGCGGGCCTGTTACCGGAAACCGACAGCGAGCAGTCGCGCAGGTGCATGACCTCTGCCGGTTCCCCTGTCCGGGGATGCTCGATTCCAACCGGCCAGTAATCTCCGTGCGGATGTGTCCCTGCCGCCAGAATCGAACTGTCGCCGAAATTAATCAGTGCGCGTGTGATCGCCTCTGCATCCAGTAGCTGGCGGATGTGCCGCAACGCATATCCCTTGCCGCAGCCGCCGAGATCAAAACCGGCGCGTCCTTTCAGAAAGACCGTCCGGTTCGCGTCGTCAAATTCCACCCTGTCAAAGCAGCCGCGCGTAATATCAAAACAGCCGTCCGTCCACTCAAAATAACGCCGGCAATCCTGCAAAACCATCCACAGTTCCTCTGCCATCCCCACCGGATAGATGACCGCATCGCGATTCACCCGATAAAGCGCGCCTTCCGTGTCAAAACGGTTCAGCAGCCGTTCCATCCTCCGGAGGTCCGTTTCCATCCTGCGGCACAGGGATTCCAGCGCCGCAGGCGCTTCGCCGAACAGCAGCACATCCAGTCGCGTCCCCATCAAAAGCGGAACGGAGGCATGAAAAAGCTGCGATGAAGGATAGTAATTTGTATACATGTTACCTGTTAACTTTCGCTTTGCCGCACCTGTGCACACGCTAACGGCACAGCCGGACATCCGGACACAAATCCAACATGATTCATCCCTCTTTACCGGCGTCCGGCACGCAGTTTCCCAGGCAGGTTTTGCGTAAAGCCACATCCGGTCCCTCAGCGACAATAACCATCCCCGCGACTGCCATTCCAGCCCATGCAATTTGCTCTAAACCCATTGTTATTCCTGTTTCTTTAATGTTTCGCAAAGATACGGTTTATGTTTAAATTGCAACGGTACAGGGCCGGTTCTTTTTTGAAGCATCCCATCTCCCGATCACCCATTTTTGTTTCACTTGATGACATTGTGCTTTAGCTGACGGAAAAAAAGGGCAAAAAGGAACCGAAGGGACAACGGGGATGAAGGGAAAGGAACCGGAAAGGCGATGCAGCGGACAGCAGGATAAAGGAATCAGTCCCGGAGGGGGAACTTGGGCTGTGTAGATGAAAAGGCTATTCCGGAAATAAAAAAAGCGCCTCCCCAAGGGGAGGCGCTTTTATCGAAATTAATATCGAATCAATTGATTATTCATTGATTACTTCACCTGTGCTTTTACAGCAGGCTTTCCTTCAACAGTTACCACCACGATACCTTTTACAGGAACGGGAACGGTAGCATTGTCGGACGTCAACTCCGTACTGGCAATGGTCTGACCCAGTATATTGTTTACCACCACTTTCTTGCCGGCAGCATTCAAAACAGAGATCGAACCGACATTGCCTGTCACAGTGACGGGAGCTACAGTTGCTACTTCGTCGTTCGCAACCGGATCCTCATCATTGGCTTTCACCACGTCGAAGATATCGCCTTCACCCATCAAATCCACATTGGGATTACCACGGGAGATAATCGGCACGCCATTCTGAATCTTCAACCAGCCGCCGTTACACGGACGAATTACCGGTCCGGTAGCCGTATCTCTCGATGTCGTTTCCGATTCAATAAAGAAGTCCCGATTGTTGTGACGCTCTGCAAAACGGAAGGAGAATACACAATCCTTGTGCTTGTTGTTTGACAGATCAATGGCTATGATACTGTCGCCGTTCAGTTTCAGATTTTTCGCCTTCAGATTTTTCGCCACAAGTTTATACAACTTGCTCACATCCAACTGCCATTTGTTACCTTTTATCTCGGCTTTGATCACATTCTTATATTTCGGATCGTCAAGATTGACACCATTCAGAATATACAGCGTATCGTTTGCATGAATAGCCGGAGTGAATACCAACCGCTCCCAGCGGCCATCCCACAGGTAATCTTCATCATGTCTGCCATCAGCCAGGTTTGCCGAATCGTAGGCATTGATCAGATAATCAGCCTGTACATAGGGCAACAGCGGAATGGTTTCCGCACCGGTATTATCGCAACCCAGTCCACCCGGATAAACATTCGGACGCACGGCCAGCAGATACTGCGGTTTGATATGACCCGTACCGCGATTGATAAAGGCCGTATCCACAAAGATAGAGGTATGGACATGCTTCTTGGTTATTTCGGAACTGTTCACAAACGCATCCACCAGACCCAGATACTGTTTCTTGCCTTCAAATGCATGTGAAACGGTAGGCCCTGTGTACGGATTGGTCCAGAATCTGTGCTGATCCTCCAGTGTGCCCCTGTTTTCAAACAGGTAATGAGTCTGCGAATTAACCGTAAAGAATCTTAGCGTATCAGGTGCATCGTCAGCCGCATCACTTTCTCTTGAAGTGTTGAACCGGCGATAGATCGGATCACTGACCCCCACGTTGCGGAACGTAGACACACGGCTTTCATTTTCGGCACGAATCTGTACTTTCAGTTTCGCCGTATTGTCATCCACCGCGGCCACTAAAATACCTGGATTGATGAAATGCTCAGAACTTCCCCCGACTTCATTGGTGCTAAGCTGCAGATTGTCTATCAATTTTTCAGCAAACTTTGGCCCCAACAAGCCAGTCACATACGCCTTGAACGCAGCAGCCCAGTCTTCTTGCTTCGGATACTCTTTACTTCTTGTCCAGTCAAAAAGCTGAACCAGTGCGAAGTAGTCTTCCGCTTTTTTCCCGTCTTTCTCCGGCGTATGATATACATTTCTCAGATAGAACAGCGGCGTACCCAGAATATCCTTGTATTCGCCTTTCGAACCCAGCTTGTAGTTGTTTTCGGTACTGTTGATCAGATACAAGTCATTATAGCAAATAAACTTGTAGGGATCCTCATAGAGGAGACGATACGGCTGACGTACCAGCTGTACCAGATCCTTGATCTGCTCTTCCGCTTTCGATCCTTCCACTTTATATCCATAAGGCGTCAACTGACCAAACGCGGCGGCAATCGTATCCAGCCGGAAGAACAGCCGGTCATAGTACGAGTTGAATTTGGCATAAACGGTCGAATCCTTGCCGTCAATATCGTTCTGCCAGCCCAAATAGCGATTGGGGTCAATAAAACTCTTGTAATTGAACGAATACAGTGCCGTATCCGAAACTTTCGGATCAATAAAGGTATATCCCAGATATTTATCTGTTCTGGATGCTATCGGCACCCGGATAAAGGAAGCCGTATCCACTCCGTCTGCCTTCGCTTTCGAAAGATCTGCCCAATTTATGGATGCAGCATTGATTCGCTCGCGCAAATTCCAGTCATAGTTAGCCGGATACAAATCCAGTCTGGTCTGATTGGTCGTCAACTGAACATTCTCAAACTTCAACCACGGGAACTCACGGTTCTGAATGGTAACCTGCGATGAATTCGTTGTAAAATTATTATAAGGATCTTTGCCTGGTTCGGGCAAATAGACGTAATACCGTTTGGTGACTACCCACTGGTAGGACGGCAACAGTTCGGGATGTACATCCGCTTCCAGTTCCGCCCACTCCGCAGAGTCGTGTACGGAATACAACGGCACATGCAGATACTGTCCCCGCGCATTACGGATCAGATATACATCCGGCTTAAGCGATACCCGGTTATCTTTAACGTCCTTACATGGATCATACAGACCGAAATTAATCGTGGCTTCCGGCTTCTTGCCCAGTGTAACCACAAAGGGTTGATTCAGAGAGGCATCCAAGTCCTGTACGGTAACATACAGTTTTTGATACCCATTAAACTCCGGCAGAAAAGTGTGGATGGAATCATCCGGATTCAGTGTTGCCGTAGCGGCTTCATACCATCCTTTGCCGCCGGAAGTGGAGGCCCAAGTGTAATCTGTACGCTTGTCCGTCTTCAAAGCACTGGTATCTGCAAAGAACGTAAAACGCCCCTGAACAATCGAATCCTTCCATGCATCCTGGCCGATCCCGAAATAGTCCATCGCCTGTATCGGATAATTCGTCGGCAGATAAGCTGCCTGATAGGCGTTGATATAAATATTGTCTTCCGTCGGATGATAAACCAAACGCCAGGCATACTGACCATATTCAACTGAATCAATCTCATGACCGATGCTTGCATAACCACCTGTCGCACCCCTTTTCGCACCCACATAGGTACGACCCAATGTTTTCTTACCCAATGTCAAATACTTTGTGACCTCCGAAGATCCACTCCAATACTCATAGTTTACGCGCAAAAAATCATTAGAAAGCGTAGACCCTCCCCCATAAGTGAGCCAGAGATAACCCAATGAATCCAGATGGGAACCCGTCACCGAATCTCGTGCAAAAGTGATAGCAGCAAAATTAAAAGACGTACCACTCACATAGTTGATTGGATTATTTGACCTTAGACGGAAACCATAAGTGGTTGTATCAATATACTGTGCTCTCAGATTCCCTTTCAGGAATGGATTATTCAGATCGGAAACGTCACCCGCCATAGTGAAATTCTGTATATCACCGGATAGATTAGCCTTACTTCCAAACTGGAAATTGATATCATCCGGATCCAAAAGGAACGGCGTCGGTTCACGCAAAGTAAAATAAAGAATACCGGGCACTTTACCATACTTCGCACTGAAAGGATCCACGTAATCAGCAGTCACCAGTCTGACTACTACTTCAAACACTCTAGGTGTACCTCTATACTTCAAAGTATCAATACAGAGTACTGCTACCGTATCCTTCCGATCCGTATAGGTGTATAACGGCTTACTTTGCTGCAGACGCCCCCCTCCGATCACGTCCGAATAACCCCATCTGGAAAGGCCTCCCGCCTCATAAGGATTTCTTATGAGAGTTTTACCTCCTGTTGCATCCACACGACCGGTGGTGTCGGCTGTAACTTCCAGCAACGCTTTCTGCTGTTTGTTGACAAAATCAAACGTTGCGTTTTGCGAGTTGGTGTGAGGATATACCACCGTACACCACAGCGACGCCGCACTTTCTTCCGCTTTGGGTGCGTTTATACTAAAAGCCCCCCCATAATCAGCACGTGCGTGATTTAATGAATCAATAAACAAAGAGTCGTTTTTGCCCAGAAAAAGAACCACAGAATCCTTTAAGGTTTTTCCTCCGAGACTGATACCGCCTCCATTCTCCACAAAACCGATTGAGTCTACCTGCAGATGATAAAACTTATTAGGCCCCGTCGCCAAGGTTGTAACCGTATCGCCCAAAAGCAATTTGTTCGCGGGAGAGTCCCATACCGGACCACCTTGCGCACTTGCCGAAAATGCTACAAAGAACATCAAAATAGCGCCTGTTAATAGCGTAAAAATTTTCTTATTCATAATCATATAGTTTTTATATTTAATATTCTGTTATTTCTGTTCCTGTCGGCGAAGGGAGCGTACAATTCCTCCGTATGAGGAATGTACGCTTCTCCCCGACATTTACTGAATATCTGTTACTTCACAACTGCTTTTACTGCGTTGCCGTCCACCGTGACGACGACGATGCCCTGAGGTGCATCCAGCGTCGCCTGATCGGACGTCAAAGCCGCAGCAGCAACCGTCTGTCCCAACAGGTTAGTGATTAATACCTGCTTGCCGGCTGCGTTGAGGATCGTTACCGAACCCTTGCCGGAAATCACTTTCACTTCTCCGGCGGCAGCAACGGATTCATTGGCTACCGGCTCCTGTGTGGCCTTTTCGACATCAAAGATTTCGGACTGAAAAATCACATCACTGTATGCGCCGCGCGAAATGACAGGCACATAACTCTCAATGCGAACCCAGCCGCCCTCCATCGGAGCAATCACGGGAGCTGCGGAACTATTAAGCAGATGGTCCGTCGTTTCGGATTCGATATAGAATTCCTTGTTCGGGTTCTGTATCGGGGTACCGTCCGGATTGATCTGCCGGTTTACAAAGCGGAACGAGAATACCTCATCCTTATGCAGGTTATTACCCAAATACCGGTTCTCCACTTTGCCTGCAGCAACTCCGTTCGTATACAACTTCTTAAAGTCCAACTTCCTGCCCGGATTGTCACCCGCATGTTGGATACCTCCGTTCGCTCCCGGCTCATAATCCGAATAATACTGTTCAATCGGATCATGTATCTCTCCGGTAACCGGATCAACCGTCGTCTGTTCATTCAGGATATACAGCGTATCGCCTGCATGAATGGCATTGACAAAGGACAGGCGGTTCCAGTTCGTTTTCCATGTGTACGCTTTGTTAAGCAGTTTGCCACTCGTTGTACCGCCTAACCATGCCGAATCAGCCTGGTTGCGCAGGTAACGTCCATATACGTAAGTCACCTTCTCCGCGCCATCGCCACACGTAGGACAGCCATTGTATCCGAAGTCTTTCTTCGCGCCGACCGCCAGCAGATACTGCGGTTTGATCCAGCCGGTGCCGCGGTTTACATAAGCCGTGTCCACATAGATGGCAAAACTGTGCGGATATATCTGATCTCTTCCGATATTGTCCATGTCGGACAGCTTCTTGATCGCACCGAGGAAACGGATACCGTTGCCGTAGGCCGAAGTTCCCGACCCGCCGACATCATACGAGAAAACACTGTGCTGATCTTCATAGAGATAATCCTTGGATCCGGTGATCGGACTGTAGGACCGCGCTATATAGAAATTCAGCGTATCGGGATCGTCGGTTGCAACCGAGCCTTCATCCAGGGTATTGAATCGCCTGTATAACGGCTCTTTAATCTGTTCAACGGCAAAAGTGGATACGCGCGGCGTCGTGGTTTTTACTTCACCCCGTGCATAGCCGTTAGCATCGTCTACGGCCACTTTAAGTACAGCATATCCTGTAGAAATGGTCCCATTGTCCTGACCTGTACCATTTAGTATAACCGAATGACTGCCATCAATTATCGGAGCGTTCGACCTTATCGTATCCGTCAGCGACAAACCGGTAATCCGGGTCAAATGATGGAAATCCGATTCTTCAAGACGATCCAGCAGGGCATAAAATTCTGTTTTCGCGGGCTTATCAGCGTTCTCTTCCGCCTGATACGTAGAACGCAAATAGAATTTGGCCTTTTTCAATGCGCGTGCATTCGCTTTTTCCTCCGATGTATATCCGTAACGCGCGTTACTTGCTTCCTCCAGTACCACATAGTTATCATTCCATGTATACCGGAAATAATCATTGATCTTGAGAGTATAGTAAGCCCTTTCCAGTTTCACAATACTATTCAAATTTCTGTAGGCTTCATCGTCCGTATCCAAGTTTATATAAAATGAACGTCCAAGCGGCCGCCAGCCGATGCCGTATTTTTCCGTGCCGCCCGCTGCTGACTGCAACCCATCCGTCAAACCTAAGTCGAAGAACGTTTTATCCGCCTGTGCATACAGGGCCGTATCCGTTTTGGTCCTGTTGGATTCTCCCACGCCCAGATAACGCCATTGGGCGAACGGAAGGTTAGCCGTAAAGTTATGCAGGTAACGGAAGGAATAACCGTTGAAACCCAACGCATTATCAGGGTCAATATATTTATAGCCCAAGAATTTATCCGAGCGGAAGTTGTGTACTCCAGGAACATCTTCTACCCTTTCAAAATATCTGTCGCCTGTAGCTATCCATGCACCGTCTCTCCACACCGGTAGATAGACATCTCCCTGACACGGTTGACCTTCTTTATAGTTTGCGTTAAAGAAACTCAGGGTATCATATAGCTGAATATGAGAGAGAACAATATAGTCAAATTCACGGTTGATGAAATGTACTTTCGACGCCGGATTTCTGCTGTTCGTCTGTAAGACCAGCCACTGGCACGACGGCATATAACGCGGATCTTCATTCGCCTCCAGTTTCTCCCATCGGGGCGTCAAATCGCCAGCCCATAAGGGTACGCGCAAAACACGACCCGTCGAATCGCGGATGATGTACAAATCCGACGGGATGGTTGCACGACGATCACTTATATTACATCCCAGCACGCCAAAATGGATGCGTAAATTATTCGGAATATCTCTTACGGTAAGCACCGTTTCTTTCGAATTCAAATCCTGCAAACGGACAATCAGATTGCCCCAAATTACCCAGTTAAAAAATGGGTCGGTTCCATCTCTATATGCAAGAGAATCATGAGCATAACCTTTTCCCGGTTCTCTGTTGTCAACAGCAAATACATTGACGGCAACACTGTCTTCCGAAGGATAGTAAACAAATCGAAAATCACTCCTTCCTGCCTCATAAGAACTTGCCACTATTTTCGGAAACAACTGATTGGATCTGTTATAATAATTCTCCTCCTTCTCACCATCCAATACGCGGACATATTGGTCAGGCTTATCAGCGTCCAACAGCCTTAATCTCACATAGCCTCCGGCGGCTCGTTCTGCTGCGGTAAATTCACTCCTTGTTAAGGAATAAGTTGGATTTACCGGTACTGCTTTATCCGGATTTTCCGCCACAAACCTTCCGCCAAAAACATCTTCACCCCTGGTCGGCGCCGGATCAAACTGCAACGTCACGCCGGGATTATTGGCGGCGTCGTCCTCCGAACGCGTCCACAAGCGGGTATTGATATCGTCTTTCGTCAAGATTCTCGGTGCAGCCGATGTTAACCGGAAACGCAGTAGCGTATCCGTGAAAAACTTATTGTTTAGATTGAATACGTCGCCTTTTACCTTGGCTAATCTGACAATAGGCTTATAAACGGTTGGGGAAGTCTCGACGGAGTCAAGAATCAATGTCAAAAAGTCATCATTCGCAGTTGGGCCGACTTGAATACGCAAATAGACACTGTCTTCTACGGTTTTGGTATACGTCCACGAACCAAAAGCCCAATTTTCAAACTCGCCACCCACCAATATTTCTCCATTGCAGCCATTCCATTGCACTGAATAGTCTGCACCCGTACCATCAGGTTTGGGGGCATGAACACGCGGTTCAGACCTAATCCAGTCATTGGCATCCGATACGGCAAGCGGTGTGGCGTACGCTCGGTTTATAAAGTGGTAGCCCGGCCGCTGTCCGTTATCTTCCTCAAGCGAAACCGAGGTACACCATAATGCGCTACGCAACGCTTCATACCCCGCCGTGTATAAGCCCCAACCGTTCTCCAATGTGAGATACCCATTCTCATCAAGGGCCAATACATACTTCCCTGTATCATTTGGCGCAGCAGCACCCAATAGCTTGTGCGGAGAAACTGCCACCAAATGATAAGCATTTATCGGCGCATTCTCCAAATCTCCTTTTACCACCGGCACGCTTTTTACGGGATTCCCGTACCAACTCGCCCGTGATGGCGTTTGCGCATTGACCGCAAACACTGTGGTAAACAGCATTAGCGAAACCGCAAATAAAGTAAAAATCTTTTTGTTCATAATCAAATAATTTAATATTAATACTGAGTAAATTAATTCTGTTTTTTCTATTTCATGTTCACAGGGTATACTTCTACCCTGCATTTTTTTTACAGCAACAAAAATACGTATTTGTTCTATTCCAGCCATTATAAATTCCATTTTTTTTCGCTCTCCTGCCTGTTTCTTTTCAAAAAGACTTGCTTTTCGGCACGAAACGGGATTCTCCGGTAACAAAAGTCGCCACCT
Source organism: Tannerella sp. (assembly GCA_031276675.1). Classification (GTDB taxonomy): domain Bacteria; phylum Bacteroidota; class Bacteroidia; order Bacteroidales; family Tannerellaceae; genus Tannerella. The sequence continues at coordinate 1,061 of JAISMO010000010.1, read as the reverse complement.
GCCGACTTTTCCCGCTTGCGGCCCCTCTGTTCCGGGTTGCCCGATGCCTGTACACTGTCTTCCCAACTGGTCGCATGGTATTTTATTCTCCTTCTTCTCCATTTATTTATGCTACCTGTCATATATTAATGTACATGCGTACATTGATATTTTCTAATAAATCACTGCTATACATTACAACAAACCTTTTTTGTTTACGTTTTCCTGAGCCGAAACCCGGACTCGAACCGGGGACCTATTCATTACGAATGAATTGCTCTACCAACTGAGCCATTTCGGCCTGTTCTTCACCTGTGCGCCGACGGGGATTGTCACCCCCCCGACATCTTAATCGGGGACAAAGATAATAACTTATCCGGAACTCAAACCATTTGTGCAAAGAAAATGCGGAAAAACATGCTCTTTTTTTGCTGTATGCGCTTCGTCGGATTGTACTTCGCAAAGGAGGATACGGAATGTGCCGGAGCCTGTCAAAAAGAAAAAGAGTTTGGCATTGCACGCTGTCCGTCAACTGAAGCAAACGGCAATGAAAAAGGATTGGGCTAAAGCCCGTGCGAGCCACCGATGCACTCCGTTCCGCACGGGTTTTAGCCCAATTCCCGCTCATGGCCGTTCGGCTTTAGCAACGGCCGATGCGTATCAACGCATGTGGCCTCTTCATGAAGACGCAACTCACGAGTTGGTAATGACGGTCGCGTGACTCGGTAATGACGTAATATGCGTTATAACTATGTCACGAGCGCGGCATTACCAACTCGCGAACCCTTTTCCACCTTCTCCGTCAGCTAAAGTCGCATTCCCGCCACATGACCGCCTGTTTTAAGCGACGGATGAAAAAGTGCGTTTGGACAGACAGCCGGAACGGTTTCGCAAGCGGAGGAGTGGACGGTAAGTTCAATTAGTAAATGCAACTAAAGTAAGAAAAAAATCGCTGTTTGGGGCATCAGGGTCAACGCATTAAAATTGGAGTAATTCGATTAGGAAGTCCTTATTCCAAGCAGCTTTAAGTCGTTTAGATCGTAGGCTTTCTTTCCCGGTATCTTTTTTGAGCAAGTTCAACG
>JAISMO010000172.1 GCA_031276675.1 Tannerella sp. | reverse complement strand
AGACGTCGTCCGTAATGCCGATCGTGAAATGATCTTTGGGCAGAGGCATGGACAGGTTTTCGAAGACGGAAAGAATCTGCGCGGGCGTAGTGTCTTTGGACGACAGGCCGTAGCGTCCGCCCACGATCATCGGGGCGTCGTCCCGGCCGTAGAAACAGTTTTTCACGTCGAGATAGAGCGGTTCGCCGTTGGCGCCCGGTTCCTTGGTTCTGTCCAGCACGGCGATGCGTCTGGCTGTTGCGGGAACGGTCGCAAGGAAATGCTTCGCCGAAAACGGACGGTACAGATGAACGGCCACCAGTCCGACTTTTTCGCCCCTGGCCGTCAGGTAGTCAATGGCTTCGCGTGTAGCTTCCGTCACGGATCCCATGGCGATAATCACGCGCTCGGCGTCGCTGGCGCCGTAGTAGTCAAACAGTCCGTACTTGCGGCCGGTAATGGCCGACAGTTCGTTCATGTATTCCTCCACTATCGCAGGCACGGCATCGTAGTAAGGGTTACATGCCTCGCGGTGCTGGAAGAAGGTATCGGGATTCTCCGCCATGCCGCGGGCAACGGGCTGCGCCGGATTCAGGGCACGGGCGCGGAACGCGGCCAGCGCTTCGCGGTCAATCAGCCTCGCCAGTTGCGAGTCCTCCAGCATTTCGATTTTCTGTACCTCGTGCGAGGTGCGGAAGCCGTCGAAGAAGTTCACGAACGGTATGCGCGATCGGAGGGTCGCCAGATGGGCCACGGCAGCCAGGTCCATCACTTCCTGCACGGAACCTTCGGCCAGCATGGCAAAACCCGTCTGCCGGCAAGCCATCACGTCCTGATGGTCGCCGAAAATAGACAGCGCATGGGAGGCTATGGCACGCGCCGAGACATGAAATACGCAGGGCAACAGTTCGCCTGCAATCTTGTACATGTTCGGAATCATCAGCAGTAAACCCTGCGACGCCGTGTAGGTGGTGGTCAGGGCGCCGGCCTGCAGCGAACCGTGCAGGGCGCCGGCAGCGCCGGCTTCCGACTGCATTTCCTGTACCAGCACCGTTTCTCCGAAAATATTTTTCCGTCCGGAGGCGGCCCATTCGTCCACGTATTCTGCCATGGTGGACGAGGGTGTGATGGGATATATCGCCGCCACTTCGCTGAACATATATGATATATGCGCCGCGGCCTGATTCCCGTCACAGGTTAAAAATTTCTTTTGCTTAGTCATCTTCTCTGTAATTTATGTTGGTTATATACTCTGTTTTCTGCTTCCTTTACCGGCTCCCGGCCGTGAGGCCCTGCCGCGAGTTTTCTTCTTTTCCAAAAGGTTCAATCCCTGTTCCACCTCTTTAATACATGCATCCGAACAGCCACAGCGGAATTACGTTCCCCTCGTCCGTTTCCGGTTTGTCTGCCGCATAATAGAATGCCGGATTGTGCTTCATCCGGTTTTCGTGATGCTCGATCTGAAAATGACAGGTGTCGTTGACCAGAAAATCGGCGTTTCTCTCGCTCCCGTTAATCCGGTTGTTCTTCAGCACCTGGTTGAAGAAAAAGGTCCTGTACGCGCCCAGCTCGTCTACCGGCATCTGATTGATGACATACATCAGGTTGGAATTGTACAGATAGACCTTCGAGGGCTTGTAGGGAAACGTTTCCCCCTGCGCGTAGAGCAGATTGATAAGCCGTGCTTCCTTCAGATACTTGATGTAATTCATCACCGTGGCGCGCGAGGTGCCGATGGTCTTGCTCAGCTGGCTTACGTTCGGGATGCAGGGCGTCTCCAGCGACAGCAGATACAGCAGCCTCCGCAGCTTGGGCAGGTAATTCTGTTCAATTTGCTTGATGTACAGCACATCCACTTCCAGTATCATGTTCATTGTTTTCAGCAGATTTTCCGAAAAATTGCGTTTCTCCAGAAAAAACGGATAAAAACCGTGACGCAGGTAATCCTGAAAATAGGCTTCCGGTTTCGTCTTCGCGCAAATTTCCTTTGCGATCCCGATGTGGTGCTTCATCACTTCGTCCAGCGTATACGCCGGAAAGCGACTGTTCGTCATCAGGTTCAAGTATTCCCGGAACGAGAATCCGCGCAGGTAATACGGAGAAACCATACCCGACAGGTCCGGATTTTCTTCCCTCAGCCGCATCACCGACGAGCCGGTGAACACAATCCGCAGGTCGGGAAAGTGGTCGTAGCAGTAGCGCAATTCCTTCGACCAGTTCGGATACTTGAATACCTGGTCAATCAACAGCACCCTTCCCCCCTGCGCGCGAAATTCGCCGGCGAAATCAAGCAGCGTCCGTTCCGTAAAGATGAAATGATTCAGATTGATATACAGACATTCCCTGTTGTCGGGGCCGAAGTATTCATTGGCGTAAGAGAGCAGGAAAGTTGTTTTACCCACTCCCCGCGAACCCTTGATGCCGATCAGCCGGTCGCCCCAGTTGATTTCGTTCATCAATCCGCGACGCACCGGCGAATGCAAATGCGCCAGCAGGTACTTATGTATCCGGTAGAAGGCTTCCATGCCCGTTCATTTTTTGATCATATCGGCCGCAAAAGTACAAAAAATATCTTGATATTGCCATATCGAGATAGCAAACGGGTGCATTTCAAACGGCCACACCGGTTAAGCGGCATATCTCCAGGGCTTTTTAGGGAAATCAAGAACTACGGAACGATCGCGTTTCCGATTTCGCTCCAGGGGCCTCTTTGCCCCTTGCTGTTCTGCCAGCAGACAGCTATGTAGACGGTCTTGCCGCGTTCTTCTCCGGTAAATTCGAGGATGTACGGCGTGCGTGTAGCCAGCACCGTGCGCGTCAGTGCATCGGGGCCGGCGGGCGGAGCGGCGAGCACGGCGTAAGCAATTACCGCACCGCTTATGCCGCGGGGCTTCGCCTTGCTGCTGCTGCCCATGTCGCGAAACAGGACTTTCAGGCGGCGAAAATCAATCACGGCGATGTCGAGTTCCGGGCGCGTCGGCGGTATGGAAATGTTCGACGGATTCGTGTCGCGTACATGCAGCCCGAGGGCGACGCGCTGCGCGTCGGTGATAACGGGATTTTTCAACCTGAAACCCGCCAGTCCGCGGATTTTTGCCACCAGCGCCTTGCGTGCCGCATTCTTTTTTGCTACCGTGACGGCATTTTTAACCGGACTGTCCGCCTGCGCCTGAAGTGCGGCAAACGAAGCGTCGGCCGTTTGCAGTTCTTTTACTTCTTCGGGCGTAATATTCCATGCCGCAGCATTTGCCGTTATCCCTGCCGTGAAATTGGCGCTCCACGGCACCAGTTCCGAATCCTTTTTGGGGATATAATCCCAGTAAGGTTTATTCATAACGTTTTATTTTTGAGTGTAACTGCCAACAGGTCCGATCCTTTCGGCGAAACCACTGCATTTTGCAGTGATCTCACTGATTCTCTCGGTGACCTCACTGAATATTTCAGTGAGGTCACTAAATCTTTCGGTGAGGTCACTGAATTTCTCAGTGACCTCACCAAGTCGCTCGGTGATGTCACTGATCCTTCCAGTGATGCCACCGAGTCTCTCAATGGAGTCATCGAATCTTCCGGTGATACCGGCAAATCTTTCGCACGGGCCGCTCTTCCGCCTGTAAGCCGTTCCGTATGGAATAATGAATGATATTTTTCTGTTGCAAACATGAATTTACCTTCAAGAAATTTTCGGTAAAGATAAAAGAAAATTTTCGGATTTTCGATCACCCCCTACCGGCAAAGCGCCGTGCGGGGCATCTCCTCCTCTCCGGACGCATACCCCCTACCCTCTTCCCTTTATTTTCTCCCCGTGCGGGGAAACGCCTGCGGCGTCAGACGTTTTTTACCCGATTTCCTTTCCCCGCACTGCGCTTCGCCGCTACGGGACGATGCCCGGTGATGCCGGATTCAACCTTGCGACCGTCCGGGCGGAAGCGGGTCGGGAGTTCCGGAATTTCAATCCCCTGATTTGTCTATCCGGGGTTTTTCCCGTAAGTTTGCGAGGAAAAAATGAAATTCAAATGAAAATAGGAATCCTTTCATCCGGCGGCGACTGTCCGGGTATTAACGCAACCATCCGCGGCGTCGGGAAAACGGCGCTTATGAACTATGGCATGACGGTGCTGGGTATTCACAACGGTTTTTCCGGCCTGATGGATATTGATGTCGAAGAACTGAGCGAACGCAGCCTGTCCGGTCTTCTGAATCTGGGGGGAACGATCCTGGGGACTTCACGCGAGAAACCTTTCAAACATGCGGACCGAAACCAGAAACCGGACATGATCTGCCTGAATTACGATAAACTGGGGCTGGATTGCCTGGTGTGTATCGGCGGCAACGGCACGCAGAAAACGGCCGATAAACTCTCCCGAATGGGTTTGAACGTCATCGGTGTACCCAAAACCATTGACAACGATGTCTGGGGCACAGACATCACGTTCGGGTTCGACACGGCCGTGAACATCGCGACGGAAGCCATCGACCGGCTCCATTCTACCGCCAGCGCCCACAAGCGGGTGATGGTGGTGGAAGTAATGGGACATCACGCCGGCTGGATAGCCCTGTATGCCGGCATGGCCGGCGGCGCCGACGTGATCCTGATGCCCGAAATCAAGTTCGACATCCGAAAAGTGAATGAAGTGATTCTGGAGCGTTTCCGTCGAGGTAAACCCTATTCAATTGTGGTGCTGGCCGAAGGCATCAGGGTGAATTCGAAAAAGCGGCCGGTCGACTATCTCACCTATTCCATTGAGGAGGCAACGCACATCGAAACCCGTGAAACGGTGCTGGGCTATATCCAGCGGGGCGGCAATCCTTCTCCTTTCGACCGCAACCTGGCTACCCGTCTCGGCGGACATGCCACCGAACTGATCGACGAAAAGGCGTTTGGCCGGATGGTGTGCCTGCAGGACAGCCGGATAAGTTCCATTCCGCTTGCCGAGGTATCCGGCAAACTGAAACTGGTGACGCCTGATCACGACCTGATTAAGCAGGGACGGCGAATGGGTATTTCTTTCGGGGAAAAGGACGGCGAATGAGCCTGTGCAGCACACGGTGGCCCGTCATGCTATTCGTCTCCGGCGGAGGAATCGTCTTCATCCGGAGATTTGGGAAGGAACATCTTCCCCGTGGCGCCGTCGGACGACTGTTGCTGCTTCAGTTTGCGGACCAGAAACTGTACGTCCTTGTCTTTGCGGATTTTTTTGATGGCCACCTTGGCCGCCGATTGCTGTGATTCCTTCTTGGTATATCCGATACCGGTTCCTAGGGATGTGCCCTGCAAAGACACTCGACTTTGGAAAACCGGATTTCCGTTCTGGTCGGCAAAGGTTTCAATCAGTTCAAAGGCGATTTCCAGTTTGCTCTTCTGGCTCCACTCAATCAGGTTCGATTTGAAATTAAATTCCTTATGAACGATTTTGTCCAGCGGGATGTATTTTTCAATGATTCGCTCCTCGACAAAACGGCAGCACTTCCGGTAGCCCTGATCCAGATATATCGCTCCGATCAGCGCCTCAAAAGCATTTCCGTAAATATAACTGTTGTGGGAATTGAGCCGCGAAGACATAAGAACCATCTTGTCTACGCCCATTTCATGCGCAATGCGATTCAGGCTGTCGCGCTGAACGATTTTTGAACGGGTATTTGTCAGGAAACCTTCCTTCCGGTCCGGATATTTCTTGTAGATAATATCGGCCACTACTGCATTCAGTACCGCATCTCCCAGAAATTCCAACCGTTCGTTGTTTTTCCACTGTCCTCCTTCGGTCTCGACAAATGTGGAACGGTGAGTGAATGCCTGCCGGTAGAGTTGAATATTGTCGGGATAAAATCCCAGCATGTTGTAAAGAGCCAGGTAAGGCTCCCGGTTCCGCAGAAAGAACTTTTTTATATATAGATAAAATCCACGCACACTTATTTTTCAAATTTCCTCACAATCACACTGGCATTATGACCGCCGAAGCCGAAGGTATTGGACAGAGCAGCCCTGACTTTCCTTTTCTGCGCCGTGTTGAATGTGAAATTCAACTTGTAATCAATCTCTTTATCGTCGTCACCGTCGGCATGATTAATGGTAGGCGGCACGATGTCATGTTTTACGGCCAGAATCGAAGCGGCCGCTTCCACTGCGCCGGCAGCGCCCAAAAGGTGGCCGGTCATTGATTTAGTCGCACTGATATTCAGGTGATAGGCATGTTCGCCAAAGACACTCAAAATGGCCCTGGCTTCGGAAATATCGCCTACCGGCGTTGAGGTTCCGTGCACATTGATGTAATCAATTTCATCGGGTTTCATCCCGGCGTCTTCCAGGGCATTCAGCATGACCAGTTTTGCACCCAGTCCTTCGGGATGGCTGGCTGTCAGGTGATAGGCATCAGCCGAAAGACCCGCACCCATGATCTCGGCATAGATTTTTGCGCCACGTGCCAAAGCATGTTCCAATTCTTCCAGCACCAGACAGGCGCCGCCTTCACCCATCACAAACCCGTCACGAGTGGCGCTGAAGGGTCGCGATGCCGTTTCCGGCGAGTTGTTGCGTGTTGAGAGCGCGTTCATTGCATTGAAGCCGCCGACGCTGACAATGGCAATGGTTGCTTCGGCGCCTCCGGCCAGAATCACATTGGCTTTTCCCAAACGGATGTAATTAAAGGCGTCGGAAATGGCATTCGTTGAAGAGGCACAAGCGGATACCGTGGCAAAATTCGGCCCCCGAAACCCGTATTTCATGGAAATATGTCCGGCGGCAATGTCTGCAATGATTTTCGGGATGAAAAACGGATTGAACTTTGGGCCTAATGCTTCGTTATAGGTTCTGACTTCGTCCTCGAACGAACGGATGCCTCCGATACCGGTAGCAAAGATGACGCCAATACGGTCCTTGTTTTCCTTTTCCAAATCCATTGCTGCATCGGCTATGGCCTCGTCGGCTGCGACCAGAGCGAAATGAGTATACCGGTCACACTTGCGCGCTTCCTTCCGATCCATGTATTGCAAGGGGTCGAAACCTTTTACCTCACAGGCAAACCGGGTTTTGAATTTGGTGGCGTCAAACTGAGTAATAGGCCCTGCGCCGCTTACTCCCCGAACAAGCCCATCCCACGTTTCCGGTATGGTATTGCCCAACGGCGTAATTGCCCCAAGACCTGTTACTACTACTCTTTTTAATTTCATAATCCGAAGATGATTATTTCACTGCGTTTGCTTCAATATAGGCAATCGCATCTCCCACGGATGAAATCTTTTCAGCCTGGTCGTCCGGAATGGAAATTCCAAATTCTTTTTCAAACTCCATAATCAATTCTACCGTGTCAAGCGAATCCGCTCCTAAATCATTCGTAAAACTCGCTTCATTAGTTACTTCCGACTCTTCAACACTCAGTTTGTCAACGATGATCGCTCTTACTCTGGATGCAATTTCAGACATAAATTCCAATTTTTAGATTAATAATAAGATTATAATTACGTATATGTTTTAATTTTGCGGTGCAAAGGAATGAATTTTTTTCGGTACAACACCAATATTCTTGGTGAAAAATGCGGAAAAATGCACATTTTATATCTCATTGTGCAACGAACTAAATAAGAAAGTATGAAAAGAGTCGCGATTTTTGCCTCCGGTTCAGGTACAAATGCAGAAAATATCTCGAGATATTTTTCTGGGAACCAACAGATTGAAGTTTCACTGCTCGTCTCGAATCATTCGAAGGCGGGCGTACACGAGCGGATGCTCCGTTTGGGCATCCCTTCCGTCACTTTCTCGAAGCAGGCATTTGCCGAAGGGTGTCCTGTGCTGGAAAAACTGAAGGAATATGCTGTCGACTGGATTGTGCTGGCCGGTTTTATGGACAAAATTTCGGTAGAAATACTGAAGGCCTATCCCGACCGGATCGTCAATATCCACCCTGCCCTGCTGCCCAAATACGGCGGGAAAGGGATGTACGGAATGCATGTGCACAACGCGGTGGTGGCCGCCGGCGAAAAAGAGTCCGGCATTACAATACATTATGTCAATGAACGGTATGACGAAGGGCCGGTGATTTTTCAAGCATCATGTCCCGTCTTGCCGACCGACACGCCGGAAGACGTAGCTGCGAAAGTTCATGCACTGGAATACGAACATTATCCGCGAGTGATAGCCTCTTTGCTGTCGGACGAACCTGCGGATTCATTCGGCAGGCTTTGCATTTCCGTCTTTGAGCGGGCTATTGAAGATTATCACGTGACGGACAATATTGACGCGCCCGTCCGGAATCCCTTTGAGCCGGGAACGATTGAATCGCAACTCTATCTGAAGAACTGGATTGACACGGTGCAGTGGCACCTGGAAGACCTGATCCGTGATCCGCAAATCAACCCGGAAAACGTCGTTCAACTCAAGCGCCGAATCGACCGCTCAAATCAGGAACGTACGGATTTGGTAGAGCAGATTGACAGCTATTTTCTGGAAACGTACAGAGAGACGTCCGTCTGTCCGGATGCCACTATCAACACGGAAAGTCCGGCGTGGGCAGTCGACCGGCTCTCCATTCTCGTCCTTAAAATCTATCACATGCAGCAGGAAGCGGATCGCCCGGACAGCGACAATGCACATCGCGAGACTTGTCAATGGAAACTCTCGGTGCTGCTCGAACAAAAACAGGATTTGTCTACTGCGCTGGATCAATTGCTGGAAGACATCGGAAAGGGGAAAAAATACATGAAAGTGTACCGGCAAATGAAAATGTACAATGATCCTTCCCTGAATCCGGTGTTGTACGGTCATAAAAAATGACGTATCTTTACCGCATAAAATCACTGATGGCAGAAGTTCTCATCATACGGCTTTCGGCAATCGGGGATGTGGCAATGACCATCCCCGCTATCTATTCCGCCGCCAGAGCGAATCCGTCCGATTCGTTTACCATACTTACGCAAACTTTTTTGCTTCCTGTCTTTATTAACCGGCCGAAGAACGTGAAACTGATCGGTATCCATACAAAGAGTTCGGAAAAGTCGCTAAAGGGCTTTTTGCGGTTTGCTTCGGCGCTTGTTCAATACAGATATGATGTTGTGCTGGACTTGCACTGCGTGATTCGCAGCCGGATCATTGACTGGATGTTCCGTCTGCGGGGACGGTCTGTCTTCATGCTGGACAAGATGAGGAAAGAAAAAAGACGGCTGGTCCGTAAGCCGCCCAAAGACATCCGACCGTTGCCGGACATAACGACGCTCTATGCAGAGGTATTTCATGCAGGCGGTATTTATTTCGACAAAACGTTTGTGTCGTTGTACGACGAACATCCTTTGAACAGGTCGATCATAAGGGAAATCGCAGGCGAGAAAACCGGCCGATGGGTCGGTATTGCGCCTTTCGCGCGGTACCGCGGGAAAATCTATCCGCTGAAGCAAATGGAAAAAGTGGTAGAACTGCTATCCCGTGAAGAGAGAATTTCCATATTCCTGTTCGGGGCGAAGGGTGAAGAAGAACGGACGCTCGGCGAATGGGCGTCGCGTTACGGGAATACCCGCAGCGTGGCAGGGCGATATTCGCTGGATCAGGAACTGGCCCTGATCAGTCAGTTGAATGTGCTGCTTTGCATGGATTCGGCCAACATGCACTTTGCCTCTCTGGTCGGAACGAAGGTGATTTCCATCTGGGGCGCAACACACCCCTATACCGGATTCTACGGATACCGCCAGCCACCCGAACTGGCCATACAGACAACCTTGCCCTGCCGGCCGTGTTCGATCTTCGGGAAGAAACCCTGCTATCGAGGCGACTGGGCGTGCATGACGCGAATCACTCCGGAATCGGTCGCTTCCAAGGTTGGCGAGTTTCTGGAAAGGAAAGTCGGTGATGAAAAATGAAACAGTCTTGAACCCGCGGTTTCAGGCGTTTGATTCCTTTGTGCGCTCCATACCGGATACGTTCGACAGGGAAGGGCTTACCATTTACAAACAACGAAACGAAATCAAGGTGTTCGAGGTTGCAGGCATAGCAATCAATGTCAAGCGTTACAAAAAGCCTCATCTCCTGAACCGCATAGCATACACCTTCTTCCGTCCTTCCAAAGCCGAACGTTCTTATCACTATGCCTTCCGGCTGCAGGAACTGAATATCGACACGCCGGAACCGGTTGCCTGTATCCTGATAAAAAAAAACGGATTACTCCATCTATCCTACTACGTCAGCCGTCAGGCGCCGTATAAACACACGATGTATGAGTTTGGCAGAGGAAGCATTGCCGGGCGCGAATTCATCTTGCAGGCCTTTGCCGGATACACGGCGCGCCTGCATGAAGCCGGTATCTATCATCGCGACTATTCTCCGGGAAATATTCTGTTTGGTCATGAGAAAGAGGAGGTGCGGTTTTGTCTGGTGGATATCAACCGGATGCGTTTCGGGCCGGTGTCCGTCGGAAAAGGTTGTGCCGCCTTCGCCCGTTTGTGGGGGCCGGAGCCTATGTTCCGGCTGCTGGCCGAGTACTATGCAAAGGCACGCGGAGTGGCAGTGGAACCTTGTGTTCGCCGGACGCTCTACTGCCGCCGCCGTTTCTGGAACGCCTCCCTGCGCCGGGGCAACCTCCCGTTTGACTGGGATGGTCCGCCCGCTTGACAGCCGGATATTATTCTATCCGGTAAGATTCGCGATATCCGTTTTCGATCCACGTAACCTGCTGTTGCTTCCGCTCAAACGCAACGGATTTATTATGCTGCGTATGTTCACGCACGTTCTTGACGTGTCTTAAATGCCCCTGTATGCAGTTATGCTTGATGGTGATCGTAGATATTCCGCTGTTTTTCATTCGGTTGATAAAATCATTGTCTTCATATCCCCATCCGATCAGGTCGTTATCGAAACCGTTAATCGAAAGTGCGTCTTCTTTCCAATAGGACATGTTCGATCCGGCTGCCCACTTTATATCCCTGTCACAGGATTTTGAAATGAAATAGTTTGCCAGTCCTCTGCTGCGAATGTTACGGAAAAGAGGGAAAAAGGTGAACGGCAAAGTCATGCAGGATATCCGGATATTGCGGGTCCTGAGTTTTTTTTCTGTCGCTCTTGTGGTATAATTCATTCTGGAAGCGATGATGACATGCCCGGTTTTCCGGAAATGGAGATGGTCTTCTATGAAATGCCTTTCCAGGATCACGTCGCCATCAATCTGGATGATGTAGGGCGCTTCCGCCTGTCGGATTGCCTTATTTCTGATCAGACTGAGTCGAAAACCTTTGTCGGATTGCCAGACATGCTTGACGGGAACGGGAAAGACGGATTGACACAATCGGATGATTGCAGTTGTGTCCGATGTGGAACCGTCGTCCGCCACGATGATTTCTCCCGGCATTACGGTTTGGGATAATACGCTGCATAACGTCAGTTCCAGCCTGTCCGGACTGTTGTATGTGGTAACAATCAAGGATACCGAAGCATCCGCAGTACCGGACGGGATATGTCTGTTTCTTAATCCAATCCATTCATTTTTATCCATGGGTTATTCATCTTTGACTGTATTGTATAACGGGGCACAAAACTACATGAAAATTCCGGATGTTCAAGCGAGTGCGAAAGGGAAAAGTTTTACGGAAAAAGTATGATGATATACGTTTCAGGTTCGAGTTCGCAATATTTTTTCGGGTATTATATGCTTGTCCGGTTTATCATAAACTGCAACTGTGTAGCCGGGGCGGAACGCCATTTCACCCGCCGATTTGCGGTCAAACCAACAGAATTTTTAGACAAGCAGGAAGGACAACCGTAATGTAATCGATGCCTGCCTTTTTCCAACTCCTGTATGCTGTTCTGCGGAAAAGTTTGTACCGGAGATGGATTCAGTGCGTTCACGGACTCTTATAAGACAAAAAATGGTATCTTTGCGACAATTAATTTCAACTGAATCGCATTTTATACTTCGCGCGGCATGGTTTTGTGCATGGCTCAGTCCGATAAAAATACCTTCGGGGACGGCATGTCGTCCTTCCGGGAGCCGGATGGTTGGAATCTGCTCCGGATTCCGTCCGGGAGACAGGAAAGTCAAGCCGGTCTCCCCGGACT
>JAISMO010000155.1 GCA_031276675.1 Tannerella sp. | reverse complement strand
GTTTTTATGGTTCTGCCGCTGGTACGAAGCATGAAATCGTTTTTGGGGGCGGTTTTGTCCATGTACAGCAGCATGAATCCGTCTTTTTTTGCGGCATTGCCGATCGGCAGGAGCGTTTTTCCGTTATCCTTCCCGATTGGGTCCGGATTCTGTTCCGAAAAAAAATGCGCGCTGCGGAAAAGCGCCGGGAGCTGTTTGCGGCGATTGACGGGCGGGGTGTCCGCGCGAGGTATCAACCGGGGCGGAATCTGCGACCGGGATCACATGTCAGGCTCCACCGGTTCGTTGAGTTCTTCCGGATGGCCGGTCGGCAGTTCTTCGAGTTTCTGGAAGAAGTGTTTTACAAAAAGTGTCTTCTTTTCGTTGAACGGGTCGCTACCGGAGCGAAAACTGTTGTATATCCTGCGGATGTAGTCCAGATGCAGTTCGTCGTACAGGACCTGTTTCAGCACGGGAATCTGTTCGATGTCAACTTCGTAAAAGAAGCTCAGCTTGTCCATGCCCAGATATTTCAAATCTTCGGGAGACAGGTGCAGCCGGTTGTAGAGGATGCGTCCTTCGGGCGTGCTGTAGCTGAGCAGCGGCAGGAGAGTGAGTACAAGCAGGTTGTCGCCGTCGATGGTAAAGGCAAAATAGCCGATCGTCTTCTCGCTTCCTTCGGAGGGCGCGATGCAGGCAATCAGCTGCATTCCGTTGGGACTGCGTACCAGGCGCTGCGCCATCATGAGCGAGATGATGAAAAACTGGTTTCGCATGATGGGATAGAAGGTGTCGATACGCTCCTTGAAGCGATGAATGGCGTGCGACTGGATGTAGATGTTCAGCTGCCGGTCGTGCGTTACGCCCGGGATGATCTTGCTTATGGGTATGGTGGCGCCGGTATAGGGTATGCTCATGAACTGTCCGGTGGCCACCCGGAAGGCTTTGCGTTCCCTGTTGCGGTATTTGAAACGCAGCGACTGGCATTCGTGCGTCGTGATGTGCACGATCTCCTGGAGGGCAGCCTTGTTGGTGGGCCGGTGTTCGCTTATGCTCTGTCCGTAGATGCGGAAATTGGGTTGCGAGAGCATCAGCAGCGAGGTTTTGATTTGAGTCGCGACGGTCTTCTGAATCTGCGCGAAAATTTCCTGCGTTTCGAAGGCCTTGCGCAACCGTTCCACCAGTTCGCGCTGCGCCTCCGAGAGATTCTTTACATACGAGTCAACGGCAAAGACCAGTATCATCGCCGTGCCGACGGTGACCAGTTCCATCCACGTCACGCCCGCTTCCCGGTTGAAATACTCCCGCTTCAGGTACATGATCAGCTCCTCCTGGATGTAACGGATATACTGTCTCGGCACCCTGTGTCCGGGCGAGGCCAGGATGCGCGGAGGCATGATCGCGATACGGAAAATGTCCTGTTTCTGACGTTTGGTAAACAGGTCAAACGCCGACGCCTCTTCGCCTATCACCCGAAAGATGCGCCGCACCGCCGCATAACATGCATCCAGATAGGTTTTGGACTGTTTAGCCGGCGCGATTCTGTTCTGATGCGACGTCTGTACTTTCTTTCTTTTCTTGTTACTGGCCATATTTCGGTTTAATAGATCGGGCTGCGCCGTTTGTCCGCTTCCGGCGCAGCATCTCCCTGAAAACAACAAATCTTCTTCATACACTGTCAAGTTTCCGCGCACGCTTGTCTTGATCATTGCTAAGCGCGTCCAAAAATACGGGTTTTTCCAGTCCTGCACGTCAAGAAAACGCTGTTTTTTTCGTCCTCTCAACCATTTCCCCCAGGGGGGGTACAAAGTTCACGACGGTGTGTTCACAACCCTGTCTTTGACATCTGTGGAGGATGGTGCGGCGGCAAGATAGTGCAGATTGCGAGGATTCGAGGCACATGCAAGGGCGATGGCCCGCCGGTCCGGATCTTCTTCGATGCCGGTCACCTGCAGGTGTTTCCTGACCAGGGCAAGCAGGAGGGTAGATTCTCCGTAACCGCTGTTTTGTATCATCACGCTGCCTTCGTCCGGCATTCGGGCAATCAGTTCGGCGAAGTTGCGGCTGCGGCGCAGCCGGCCGCGTACGGCCCGTTCGACGGCCGGCCCTTTGTAGAGATAGTTGTGCATCACCAGGTCGCTGTAATAGTCGGGCGTTTCCACTTCGCGACACAGCGCCTCGTAGCGTTCCCGATAAAAGCGGCGTATCTCCCTGCTTCGCTGCGAATAGCCGGGAGCGAAACGGGCGTCGTCCGGTGCAATGCGTTCCATCACCTGGATGTGTATCCTGCCTTTACGCAGCATGAACTCCGGCTTGGGGAGTATGTGGCCGATGCCGTGGATCAGGACGGGCAGGATGTCCAGCTGCAGGCGTTCGGCCAGATAGAATGCGCCCCGGTGGAAACGGCGGATGGAACAGTCGGTCGAACGTGTACCCTCCGGAAACACCACGACGGAATAGCCGCGCCGCACCACGTCCTTCAGTGAATCAAGGATCGTTTCGATCCCGTTGGAGACGGGGTAAAATTCGGCGTACCGGATCATCCGTCCGTAGAAAGGGGAGTTCCAGACCCAGTCATTTGTCAGGATCACCAGCTTGGGCGTGAGCATCAGAAGCGCCGTCAGATCAATGTGCGACTGATGGTTGCAAATGATCACGGCAGGCTTTTCAAACGTCTCGCCTGTGAGATTCCGGTAAACGGTTTGGACCTGCGGGATATGGTGCATCACCCAGTGCGACGTCCGGCACAGCAGTTTGTGGTAGGCTGTTTTTTTCCTTTCCGTCCTGCGGCCCAAGGTGAATATCACCCATCCGTAGAGGGTAAGTCCGGTGATAATCGCCAGAAAGACGGCGAAGGAATAACCGGTCGCCGCGAGATTTTTCAGCGTGACGGGCATCAGGCGGTTTTTCCCCCTGCGCTCCGTCAGCAGGCGGAAAAGGAACGGAGGCAGGATGCAGGACATGATCACGACCGAGAGCATCCCGATCATCGTCACTTCCGCCAGGGAACGGAGTGCGGGGTGCCCGGCGAAAATCAGCGTCCCCATGCCGGCAAGCATGATCAGCGCCGAAAGAATGATGCTTCCCTTGTAGGACGCCAGTATTTTTCGCCGGTACCGGTATTCATACATCAGTCCTTCGGTCATGAAAATGGTATAATCGTCTCCCTGTCCGAAGATAAACGTGGCCAGGATGATGTTGACGATGTTGAAACGGATATCGAACAGGTTCATCAGTCCCAGAATCCATATCCAGCTCAGAGCCAGCGGCGCAAAGGCGATCAGGCAAAGTTCCGTCCGTCCCGTCGAAAAGAACAGAAAAGCGAATACGATGAATCCGCAAACATACAGGACATAGTTGAAGCTGTCGGACAGGGAGGCAATCATCCGTCGGGTGATCGAACCGCCGTCGAAAGCAATGGCGGACGGAGAGAGCCGGTTCAGTTCCTCTTCCAGTGCGGGCGCCCGGTCGGGATCCGTATAGAGCAGATTAATCACCAGCGTTTTGTCGCTTCCGTCGATGAGGTAGTTTTTCGCAAAGGCTTCGCTGATCACGTCGAAATGCGCCCGGCTTGCCGGTTCCCATGTCCGGTTGAGCATCGCCTTGAACGACTGAAAAGCCTCCGGCCTGAATCCTGTTTGCCGTGCGGCCTCGTCCAGCAGGGTCGTTACGGAATCCCGGCGTGTCTGCCAGAACACATTCCACCGGTTGACCCGCTCCGCCTGCCGGGTGCGGGACGGATAGAGACTGCTGATGTTGCCTGCGCCGGCGATTTTTCCCTCCGCAACAAGCCGGTCCAGCGCCGGCGAAAGCTGTTCGTTCCTTTCCAGCGCACCGTCCAAATCGTCGCCTTCCGTAACGAAGTAGAGCATGTGATGATCCCTGTTCAGCAAATGCATCATCCGCTGATATTCCTTCCGCTGCGAACCGGTCATGTAATTAATCCGCTGCATGTCCGTTTCAAACCGGGAACCGGCGCTGAAAAAGCCGAAAAACAGCGTCAACAGCAAAACGGCGGCAATGATCCGGCGGTTCTTCTCGAACGGTCGTCCGGCGATGCGGGAGAAAAGCGTGGGCGCCGGCGTGCGGACGGTTTTATGCCGCGGCAGCAGATGAGGCAGGAAAAACAGCACGAAGAAGATGGTCCCGATCAGCAGGAGCGAAGCAAACCAGCCCAGATCGCTCATGGCGCCAGAGCCGATAAATACAAGGCTGAAAAACGCGCCGACCGTAGTAAGGTTGCCGATGGTAAGCGGCTCGACAATTTCCTTGACGGTAGCTCGCGGATGGATCGTATGGTTATAATGATCAATCAAATGAAGCGGATAGTTGATGGCGATGCCGAACATGATTGAACTGATGCCGACAGCGATGATGGAGACTTCGCCCCGGATCAGACAGAGTAGCGCCATGGCGAACAGTCCGCCGAACAGGGTCGAGGCAAAGACAAGGAGGATTTTCCTCCCGCTGCGGAAGGCGTATGCCAGCAAAGCAAGAATCAGGACAACCGCAAGCGAACAGGAGAACAGCGTGTCTTTCTTGATTTGCAAAGCATTTCCGAGAGCAATTTCCGACGCGCTGAAACGCCGGAAAGAGACTTCGCCATTCATTGCGCGTTCCACTTCGGCCATATGCCGGCTGAGCGAGTCGAGGAAAATCGCATTGCGGGCTGTTTCACTGGACGGCATGGCATATTCGATCAGCAGCAGAGCGTCACGATCCTCCGTGAAAAGATGGTCCTGATAACGCTGGAACCGGTTGCCCGTTTGAAATCCCTGCAAACGGCTCAACACCGGACGGGACATGCCTAACGGGTCGGACAGAAGGCTTTGCTGCAACAGCATCCCGGCAGGCGACAGTAACAGGTTTCTGTTATTTTCCAGCCGGGTGACCATCGCTTCGCGGGTAAGAAGCGAATCCATCCGCCGATAGTCGCTTTCCTCCAGAAGAAAGGGAAGATGGTTTGCTGCAAATGCCGTGAGTGACGCTATTTCCGACGGATCAATTTTGTATGTCAGGCTTTTGATACAGGTGTCGTTCAGGGCCAGCAAACGACCAGCCAGCTGTTCTACGGCCTCTATCTGTGCGTCGGCAGACAGGTCGGTCGTATCTTTTCCGGAGCAGAAAACGGTGATCCTGTTGGCTGAAACGATGTACCGGTATGCGTTATTAATGCGTTCGTACGCTTTCGTTTCCGGAAGGAAACCGGAAATGTCTTCCTTGAAGCGCACCCGGAGGGCCATGCCTGCAAACCATGCCGTCAGGATTAGCAGCAGGAAGAAAAGCAGTCCTTTATGATTCGAAAAGTAATCGTAAGCCTGCAAGATGAATTTCGTCATCGCTTCTGTTTAATGGAAAACAACTTGCGGCACAACAGCCGCGGATACCCGTAGCACATGGCCAGCAAGGTCAGAACGGTATTCAGTATGCTGATCCGGAAGAAATCCTTTCCCGGCCTGAAATGGGTGATCCGTTCGGATGGCGGCGCGTAATGGACGCGAACCGGAACGGGCAAGGCCGGAATGCCTTGCCAGGCGGTGCGTACCAGCAGTTCTACTTCCGCCTCGTAGCGTGTGGAAAAGGGACTCATGCGTTTCATCGCCGCCAGGGGATACAGCCGGAAACCGTTCTGCGTATCCGGCAGTTTGCGGCCCGTATGGACCGTATACCAGAAGTTGGAAAACCGGTTGGCAAAACGGTTGCCGGCCGGCATTCGGCCTTCCGTTGTCCGCTGACCCGCCAGCAGACAGCCGGGATGGATTTCCGCCTGAAGGACGAACGCTTCAAGATCGGCGGCATCATGCTGTCCGTCTGAATCCAGGGTAATGGCTGCTTCGTATCCCAGTTCCCTTGCCCGGTCAAAACCCCGCTTCAACGCATATCCCTTGCCTTTGTTCGGCGCGTAGGAAACAACGTCGATTTTTCCGGCAAAACGTGCCAGTTCCGATGCGGTACAGTCGGTTGCACCGTCGTTGACAACGATTACGGAACGGGTGTATTGAAGCGTTTGACGAAGCACGCCGGCCAGCGTCCTGCCGTTGTTGTAGGTGGGGATAACGACACACAGCCGGAGCCGCTCCATCCGGGCCTGCAGGGCAGGATGTTCTTCCTCGCCGTCCGGCATCAGCACCAGTGTCAGTGAAGCAAACACCGCCGTTGTGCTTTCGATGGACACCGGGATGATGAACTGTCCCTGTTTATCCGTCCGTCCGGCAGGCAGATGAACAAAAAACTCCTGCCGTTCTGAAGGGTCGATGATACGGAGGAACTTGACGTTCCTGAGGCCGCAGAGGAAAAAGGATTTTGCGTAGTAAACGGAAACAATTTCCTTGGCAAGCTGAACAATGCAGACACCCGGTGTGACCGGATGACCCGGGAAATGCGCCTGAAAGATCGGATGCGAGGCATTCAGCAACACGCCGCATTTCCATCCGGTTGCTGTTGCTGTTTGCGATGCTATCGTGTAAAAATGATCCTTTAATATCATACAGACGTCGGGCACTGATTATTCTTCCTTTCGAATCAGGGTGCAGGAAATGTCATGGGCGAGATCCTGCATCCTCAGCGTTCCGTCCGGCAAACGGGTGATGACTTTTTTCCTTCCGAATCTGACGACCAGCGTATCCTGTTCGCGGCAAACGGTTTTCTTCCGGAAAGAAGCCTCCGGACTGTCCACTTCGAAAAGACAGTACAGATCGGAAGCGATGATTTTGCGGATGTAGCGTTTGTTCATCGGCGAAACGACGTTTTGCAACTCGCATTTCTGCGATGTGACCGTAAAATCGAAAACTTTGGCGCCAAATTCATTGACTAACGAACCGCGCCAGGCATCACCGACTTTTTTCAGCAGGCAGACGCCGGAAATCTGTTTGTCTTGTATTCTTACCGTTACCTGATAGCTGTTTTTCCGATCTTCCGACCGCAGCGCTTCCGTCCATACACGGGCATTCGCTTCCGGCAAGTCTGATCCGCTATGCTGTACGGTTGAAGTAATTGCGCAGCTTGCGGTCAGACAAAGCAGACCGCTAACGAGAAAATACTTCATCATCGACAGGTGTGTTTATCCGGATATTTTTCAAGTGAATGGACGTTTTGTCTCCACTTTTTTCCATCAAGTCCACCGCATGGATGCGATGATCGGTTCGACTGACATACACCCGAATGGAAGAGAAAAGGTTTTTGATTTCCTTTTTCAAGGGTGTGAGCGTGATCATGTAATCCTCTTTTCCGACGCCAAACTCCGTGGAGAAATCGGGCGAATCAATCAACCCCTTCCCGCTGACTCCGCCAATCATCACCTTACCGATTTCGCTGAACAGCTTACTGGACCTGACTGGCATTTTGCTTGTGCTGTTGCCGGAATGGGTGATGACGTTCTGCCCGTCTGAGGCAAAAACATACGTATAGGGTTTCATGTATTCCCAGCGGATTTTATTCGTTTGCTTGTAATACATTTTCCCTTCGGAAGTCACTTTTTCATCCATAAAAGAGAGTTCCTTCACTTGCGTAAAGTCGCAGGTCATTGTTTGCATCGCTTCGGAAGTCTGTTTGATGTGCGCCATGATTTCCCTGATCTGCGCCTCCGTAGCCTTCTGATAAGCAGGTTGTGCGAACAGCGTTGCCGAACATAGAAGCCCGCCGCCGATCATATACATTAACTTGTTCAATAACATAATACCATATTTTTATTTGCGCTACAAAGTTAGATGAATCTGATCAGTCGGACAAACATTCATAGACATTTGTGTAAATATGGCATCGAAGTAAATCGGGCCGGAGCAACGGGATTCATTCCCGTTTCGTCCTTTCACGGCAGCGGCATATACATTGATGTATACAGAAACCCATACGGCAGCCATTTTGTCGCAAAAGCGAGGAAAGAGGTTCCGGGCGATGCGAAATAAACGAACGGTAAAGCGGATAAAAAGCGGAAGAGGCAGACAGCGAACAGCCGACCCGTGCCGGACTGCGTGACTGCACCCGGCCATGCCGCGCGAAGCACCCTCCCGTTTCGGCCGGAAACGGGAAAACAGACGCGGCCTCCGTTTAGAGCGGAGAAATGAGAAAACTGTATTTTTGTTTTTTTTGTTGAGTATTTGTTCCCCAAAAACGGTCGTCTTTTCCCAATAAACGGTCGTCTTTTCGGCAAAAACGGTGACTTTTCCGCCGAAAACGATAAAAAGAGACGGTTGGAGGGAAAAAGAAAGGCTCCGGCCACCTTCCGGAGCGCCGGCAGGTTCACCGGAAACCTCCTCTTTTTAATTCATTTTATACAAAAAAGCTGTACGGACAGCGAGGGGATCGGCCCGTCAAAAACAGCGAACGGATTGCGCGGGCAGTGAATATCCATGACATGACCGCGTGCAGTTCGCCCGTCGGAACGGCTGTTTTCGGAGCGAAAATCTCTCTGTTTCGAGCGGGAACAGTTGGATTGCGGTTGTCAAAGTTGTGCTGCACTGCATAATTTTAGAATTAAAATTAATCCCTGGCATGATCATATCTGATTTACACAAACTCTAATGTGAAAAATAAAATAAGGTCGCCTCAAAAGTCTTCCGCAAGCAGATCATGCGGATTTTTATTCAATTATTTTTTAACCGAGAATATTTTGCCATTGTTATAAATATCGCTTTCTTCACGTTCGGTACGAAAAACATTGGATTCACTGTATTAAATTAGGATTGGCATGAAAAAGAAAGCATTATTACTGAATGTGATTTTTGTGATGCTGTGCCGAGGCACAGCATCTTGCACACAAATGTACGACGACATGGACAGGCCTGCAGGCAAAAAGACGGGATATGTCCATACCGTGAGAAAAGACGGCGTGGAGTTCAAACTCTGCCTGCTGAACGAACAGGGCGAGCCGGCCGCTGTTTTCAGGGAAGGCGAGAATTTCAGTTTCCGCTTTGAAATGGAAAATCTCCGGGAAGGCGATGGAAGGCAGTATATCGCCCATCTTATGGGCGGCCTGTTCGGATCCGGCTTTTGCAATGTATTTACCCCTGACAGGGATTCGGTGCACGCCGTTTTTCAAAGAGGGGCGAGGTGTGTCTTTGTCTTGGGAACGGATCCTTTTGACGGCGAAAATCGGCTCAGCGTAACGATCCCTCTGCATGACGACGAAGAAGAATGGCATCACGGCACATGCGATTACTTCCGGAATCCTCCGGCAGTCCTGCCGAAAGGGAACTATTCCACCGGATTTACCTATACGTTTGAATACCGGATTCCACCTCCAGGGAATACGGATATAAATTCTACCCCACCGAGTACATGGGTCGAAGTCGGCCCGGTGACGATGAAAATTGATTTTACGATCGAATGAAAATAAAACGTATTTTACACCATTAAATACAGAATTGAAATGAAAAAGTTTGTATTTATATCAAGTATTTTGCTTGTAAGTTCAATTAGTAAATGCAACTGAAGTAAGAAAAAAAACCACGGTTGGGGGGTGTACCCCCAACCGTGGTTTAGGAAAAAAGTTTTTACTTTGCAGTTGACATGAAAAATAAAAAACAATTAACTCGGGAGCAAAGATACGAAATAGAAGTATTGCTCCGGGCAGGAAAAAAACAAAAAGAGATAGCCGAACTTGTTGGAAAAGACAAATCCGTTATCAGTAGGGAACTTAAGCGTAACAGCCATAAGCGGGGTCCGGCACAGAAATATGCCGATGAACGCAGGGAGCGTTACCGGTTCAACCGCAAATTGATACTTGAATCTGCGCGGTTACTGCCCCACGACCCTAACCCAACTTGGCCAGTAAATAAACGTAATTATCTTGTAAAAAGGAGTATGCGACAGCGGCATATTGCTAATGGGGGACTACGGACTTTTTCCTCATACCGGGGTTCGACTGTTTAAAATGAAGGGTATTATATATTTGTGCGGCGTGTTGATTGGAGCACGAAGGTTGGCGAATGATCAGACTGTCTTTATTTTCGAAGATGAGTACATATTCGGCCACCTCGTCTAAAATCCTGATTTTCTGTCGTTTTGAAGGGCGTTTTTGCCAAGTTGGGGTAACATCATTGCTGGCTTCAAGTTCCGCTTATCCCAGACATAAGCGACCATTTCGCCGGTGGCTCAGTATAACCTAAATTGGAGAAAATCATTTAATAACTATGCGAAAAAGCCGGATAAATATTTGTCAATCAAAAAAAGTACTATCCTGCTTCTATTTTTTTTGCAAAAAAAATTATTGGTCTGTGTATAAGTGCAAACTTTTATGTACATTTGCGGTGTCATATTTTTAATGAATAATACAATACAATGAATGCAGATAAAACATTGACCCGCAGAGATTTCCTCTGGACGTTAGGTTCCGGTTCTGCGATAGTGATAGCCGGATTCTTCACCGGCAGATTGTTGTCGGCTGACGACAACAATTATCCACCGAC
>JAISMO010000136.1 GCA_031276675.1 Tannerella sp. | reverse complement strand
TTCATGTCGCATCCGACTTTCAGGAACTCAAGCGTCATGTTAAACACGCGGTAGGTGTTGGTCATCTCCTCGGCGCTGATCAGTCGCCGTCCGGCCAGGTGCGCGGCCGAGGATACGTACTTGTTGACCATTGTGTACGACCGTCCGCGGCGGTAGTCTTCGTTCGACATTTCCTCGCCGATGCGGTGCTGGAGGTAGTTTGTTGTCCACGATTCGCCTTCGGGAATGTCAGGCACCATGCTGGTTTCGAGCGGGAAGAGGCCCCGTCCGTAGGCCTGTACCCGCGAAAGGACGTTCAGCCGGCGACACCAGTCTGCGTAGGTTTTTATAAAGCGTTCGAGGAACATTTCGGCTTTGGTGGTCTCCAGGTCAAAACGCATCCGCTCAATCATCTCCCGGAAGCCGGATGACATGCCGACGCCGTAATTGTAGTCGGACACGTTGCCCATGCCTTCCGTCTTAAAAAGAACGTAAGGCAAATAAGGCATGATGTCGTAGCCGTTGCGGCGGCGGAAGACCTCTTCCATATCCTCTGTCCAGTTGGCGCCCTCCAGTTCCAGCCCGTCGGTGAAGAGGGCGCGGATATGACCCGAAAGCGGCCCGATGCGGCGTTCGATGGTGTCGGACATGCGGGTCAGGTAGTGCGTCACAGCGTCTTTGTCCAGATGGTTCAGCGTGGGGCCGTCGGCGCCCGGCGCACCGTTGATTACTTCGCCGAAGGCATTGATCTTAACTAAAGAGTATAGGGCATGTTTTCCCTTCGGGATGTCAATCCGGAATACATCGCTGCCGTTTATCCGGTCCGTCAGGTCGATTTCCTCTTCCATGCGGCTGATGGGGTCGGGCGCCAGTCGAAGCGAAAGCAGTTGCGGAAGACGGCCGCTGTACGGTTCGCTCAGTCCGGGATCGGCCTCCTTCAGCAGATTGAACAGAGAGGTCTCGAAGGTCATCGGGCCTTCGAGCTTTGTCACGCCGATGACGACCACCTGCCCGCGTTCCTCGTCCTTGAGGAACTTGCCTCCGAACGGCCATCCCGAACCGACAATCAGGTCGCATGTCAAACCCAGCTTCCCGGCCTCGTCGCAGGCCGTTTTCACCGCGTCGATCCATTCGTCGCCAAGCCATTCGAGGGCGGGAATGCCCAGGTCGTCCGTGTGGTTGGGAAATTTCACGGGGTTGATTTCTACACCGCCAAAGCCGGCTTCCCTGAGCAGATGCAGTTCACGGACGAGTTCTCCGGGCTGTACCCGGTTGCCGTTCCACCACCAGCGCACGAAGGGACGATGTCCAGGCTCCGGATTGACGAACGATTCGAATGCATCCGTACGGTTTGTATGGGCCGTACAGGCCTTTGCCTCCCGAAAGGGAAACAGCAGCATCCCTCCCGACAGCAGAGAGCTTCGGGCTATAAATGTTCTTCTGTTCATGTATATGTTTTGTTGTTGTTATACGTTGTCCGGCAGGGGGCCGTACTCGAAACGCGAGGGCAAACCGGTGTGTGTGCCCTCGCGTTTTCCGTTTCGGTTCGACTGTAATATTACTTTTTTCCGGCCAGTTCCAGCGCGTGCGTCGTCACGTAGTATTTGGCCAGCATGTTGGGCACTTCCCATTCCGGCAGGGCGCCTTCCTTCAGAAAAGACAGGAAGTTTTCCATTACCTGACCGAAATGCGCTTCATGACCGTTGTGATAATGCTCCGGAACGACCACCTGCCAGAGGTCGTCCTTCAGCCTGTGCAGACTGACGCCCGGATACTGTTCCGTGATGCCTGTCAAGGAGTTCAACAGGTCTTTTTCGTATGCTTCCGGATCCATACCCGGAGCCATTCGGATCGACAGAACCGGCCTGTAGTTCTGTTCTTTTCCCTGTTCGATGATCAGGTGCGCCCTGCTGCCTTTCATCACGGAATAATGCGTATCGCCACCGCCTTCGGGGTAAGTGTAGTTCCATATCACCGACACTTTGGCGTGTATGCCTTTGATCCGGTAGGTAATGTCGCCGTTGGCGCTGACATGAAGCGTGTCGTTGCGGACATCCTTCCGCAGATAGTCCGGATAGGTATCCCGGCCTGTCACTTCTTTGAACAGGGCGGGCGAGAGGGCGGTTGTCCAGCGGTTGGCGTCCAGCAGTTCGATGTCTGTTTCGTAGCGAATGATCTGTTCCGGAAAACAGGCCCACTGCACGAGGTCAATCAGGTGCGTCGTCACGTCCACAATCCCTTCGCCCTGCTGTTCCGTATCGAAAAACCAGGCGGGGCGTATCAGCGGATTGCCCGAAACCGTCTTAAAGAAATGATGCACACTTTCCTTGGTGATGGCCGGATCGTCGGGCGTGCCCGGCAGCTGTTCTCCGTAGACGGCCGGCAGCCGCGAAAAGGCGCGTTGCAGCATCGTGGCGATTTCGAAACGTTCGGTCATGATGTCGTAAAGCAGTACATGATTCCTGCCGGCGATTTCAAAACATTCCTTCAACTGCTCGAAATCGGCTGTGCGGATGGCCATCGGTTTATCGGCCAGTACATGCAAACCGGCGGAAACGGCATGGCGGATGTAACCCGTTTTTCTGCCGTTGTTACCGGCCAGCACAACGACGTTACCCTTTTTCTCCTTCAGCATTTTCTCCTGATAGTCCGCGCCGGTATAGACTGTTTCGTTCCACTGTGTGGGCGATTCGGCTCGCGTGTTGTAGGCCCTGATTTTTTTCAGGTACTCCGCCACGTCCTCGCCTTCCGGGGCATATACATGGACTTCGTTGCCGACCTGCGGATAGGAGGTTTTTTGCACCAGCGCCGCGTGGAAATGGCCCGGGTCGAGCATGATTAAACGCACTTCGTCCCCGGAGGGCGCTTCCGATCCCGTCTTCGGGGCGCACGAGGCGCTCCACAGGAAGATTCCGATCATGGATAGAAATTTATAATTCATTTTTTTACTGTTTAGTCGTGAAAAATTTTTTACCTGTATACGGTTTAAAGGGCAAAACCCTTAAACCGGAATCGCTCTGAGCCGTCAGTCCTGTACGGCTTCGTTTGCTGTCTATGCTCCTTTCCGGAGCGGTTCATAATTTCCTTTTAACGGTTCAATCGTTACCTCTCCCTCTGCCCGGGGGCGGGGGAGAGGTAAACTTCCGATTCATCATCCCTGAACATCACACACCGGCGCTTCGATATTGAAAGTGGTCACGAGTTCGCCGGTATATTTGCCGATTCCTTTAATAAAAAGCGTAGCGGTACCCGGCTCCACATTGTTTTTGTAGGCAACCGAAAAATCTTCGCTGAACACGAGTTCGACGACTCGGGTCTCGCCGTCTTTGCCGGTTATGCGGATGCTGACTTCCGGAATCACGCAGACCGGTTTGCCGGTCCAGGGCTGCACGGCGATGGGCGCGATGTCGGCCGGTGTGATGTCGGTTTTGGCGTGCAGACGGCCGTAGTGTTCGTGTACCAGCGTGTTGTAGTGGTTCACCAGCACGTTGAACTCTTTGGCAAAACCGGCGTAGTTTGCTCCGCCGTTCAGGTCGATCAGCGCCGATACACGTCTGGTGATTTTCCGGAGTGCACCGTCCGTTTCGCGGCGTGCACTCCGGAAACTGATGTCCGGCTTGTGGATCTGTTCCTGCAAGGTGTCGTCGACATAGCTTTTGAACAGTGTGTTCAGGCTTGCCAGCTCGCTGATCCAGGGAACAAGTTCCAGGTTCTGCACGGCAGGGAGGTAGACGTCGCTGTGGAGCCGTGTCACGATACTGTCGATACCGGCCGTTTCGGCGTCATAGTCGGCGTGTGTCAGGTCGCCGTAGTTTTCCAGCAGGTTGTATACGTGGAGCGCATTGTCGCGCACGGCGGGACTGAAATGCTTCAGCTGGATACGTACCAGCTCCACTATGTTCCTGAAAGCACGGTCGCGGCTGTGATCGGTTTCGGCTTTCTTCGCGGTATATTCGCTTCGGCGCATCCATTTGTAGACGGTTTCCTCCTGCGTTACCTTGAGGCTGTAGTCCGTGATCAGCTCGGGTGCATTGATTACGGCGCTGTTCCTGTCGCATATTCCATACGACAGCGTGTGAAATTCGATATGATCCGCGTTGATGTAGCCATGCAGATCGGGCTTGTTCAATTTTACTTCCATCGTTTCCTTTTTGTTTTAAATTCCATTTTCACTCTTCCTTGTTTTTATCATTTCATGCTGTGATTGGATCTGTTTCCTTCCGGAAAGTTAGAATCACTCCGGATGGTGACTTGCCGGACCCCGGCAAGTCAGAATCTGTCCGGATTGCGACTTGCCGGACCCCGGCAAGTTAGAATCTGCCCGGATTGCGACTTGCCGGAACCCGGCAAGTCAGAATCTGCCCGGATTGCGACTTGCCGGAACCCGGCAAGTCAGAATCCACTCCGGACTGCGACTTGCCGGAACCCGGCAAGTGAGAACTTGAATGTCATGAAGAGAAAATAATTCTCCGAAAAAATCACTTTGTGTCATTCCTGTGTTTTATACTCCGTTTCGGATCGGTTCTTCATTCCTTTCATGATCTGAATCTTGCCTCTCCCCCCCTGCCCGTGGGGACAGGGGGGGGAGGCAAGGGTCGTCAGCTACCGTTTATTTCATGTCGCTTAATGCCTGTAAAAGTCTTCCGCGAGGCTGTTCAGGTCCGCATCGGTCAGATAGCCGCTGGTCTGGATGACGATCCGGTGTTTGAAGGTGGTCGATTCTCCGGGCGCCAGCGTGAGGACAAACAGGGGCGCCGCGGGGTCGAACACGCGGCTGCCCAGGTTGTTGGTCGAGAACAGGCCGTAGCCGCGGGCATGGGAGTGCGCCGGATAGCCGGGGTTGTCTTTGTGGTCGAGGATGGCGATCGAAATGGCTTCGCCGTTCTTTTCGGCCGACAGGCTGACCCACCGTGCCGGTTTGCCCCATACCTCGCCCTTCTCCAGCCCTTCGCTGTTGCGGTATACGCCGTTGACGCCCTCATTGTTCATCACCGGCACACTGGTTTCGTTGCCGTTTGCATCCGTGAACAGTTCCGGTTCCTTCGACGGTTCCTCAAACGCCCGGTCCACGCGAATGGCGATCAGCCCTTCCTTGTTGTCGGTGAAAACCACCGTGTCCTGCTGCGCCGTCAGGGTCGTAATCCGTTCGACGATGCGCCGGTCGCCCTCGCCGCTGAAGACAAATTCCGTTTTTTCCCGGAGGATCGTTTGCTCCCGGTAATCCGTCCAGTCGGCCGCCACGGTGAGCCGTCCTTCCTTTTCGCCGCTCTGTGCAAGCAGGATGCTGCGGTGGCGGATGGAACCGTAGCCGGCCTTTTGATCCGCGGGAACGGCATAGGAATTGTTCCAGAAATCGAGACCGTTGACGTCGCCGAAATTGAACCAGAGACCGACGTGATGCGGATGGTCTATCCGTTCGTTCGGGCGCGGATCGCGCGGGAAGCCGCGCGTAACAACCGTCCCCTTCGCCGTGTACAGCGGGTAGAGGACGGGCTTCTCCATGTCGTCGGGATAGATGTAGGAGGTGAATAACTGTCCGTTATAGCGCACGTCCACCTTCTTCTGCGCTTCGTCGGGGAGCACTTCAATGCCCCGTGACGCCTGTCCGCAGGCGGACAGTCCCGTCAGTATGGCTCCAAGGGCCATCATGCGGAAGAGTGTTCCTGTTTGCATCGGTCAGATTTTTTCGGGCAGGAGATAGGGTGAACGGTATTCGCGTGTGAGCATCTGATTGGCATCTTCGTCTCCGACAAAGCGTTCGGCCACCGGGTCAAACGTAAGCTGCCTGCCGAGCCGGCAGGAGATGTTGCCCAGGTGTGCCAGCGCCGAGGAGAGATGACCGGTCTCGACCGGCCCGTTTTGCAGGCTCATGTCGCGGGCGCGGATTGCGTCGAACCAGTTTTTGAAATGATCGGACAGTTCGTTCGGGTCTTCGCCGGAGGGTCCTTTTTCGCGCTTTTCGCCCAGCCAGGTCTCGTATACGCCGTAGCCTTTGATGACCATATAGCCTTTGTCGCCGTAGAAAATATTGCCTACGCCGGCGCCGTCTTCCAGGTTGGTACACCAGTTGCGTACTTCAAACTGAATGATTTTCTTCTGCTTGGGATAATGATAAATCGAGGTCTGGATTTCGGGCACTTCCTTGCAGTCGTTCCACAGGAACTTGCCGCCCATGGAGGTGATGCGCTCGGGCAGTCCAACGTTCAGTCCCCACATGCAGAGATCGGTTTCATGGATGCCCTGGTTGCCCACGTCTCCATTGCCGTAATTCCAGTGCCAGTGCCAGTTGTAGTGCACCAGATTGCGCGTGAAGGGAGCCATGGGCGCCGGGCCGCACCAGAGGTCATAGTCCAGGCCTTCGGGCACTCTGGAGATGCCCTGGTCGCCGATATCGGGGCGCCAGCGATACACCAGTCCGCGCGCCATGTAGACCCGTCCGATAAGGCCTTCGTTCAGCAGGCGGATGGCTTCACGAATGGATTTGGAACTGCGGAGCTGCACGCCGTGCTGCACGATGCGGTTGTATTTGTAGGCGGCCTCGATGAGTTTCTTGCCTTCGTAAATGTTGTGCGTGGCGGGCTTTTCCACGTAGACGTCCTTGCCGGCCTGACAGGCAAGAATGGATTGCAGGGCGTGCCAGTGGTTCGGCGTAGCGAGTGTGACGGCGTCGATGTCTTTGTTGTCGTAGATCCGGCGGAAATCCTGTTCGACAAGAACTTTCTGCTTGTACGTTTCTTCAAACGACAGCGCTCGTTTTTTCAGGATGCTCATGTCCGGATCGCAGAGTGCAACCACACGGGCGTTCGGCTGTTTCATGACTTCCTCGATATGAGTCTGTCCGCGGCTGTTGACGCCGAGCACGGCCACCCGTATCCGGTCATTGGCGCCGAAGACCTGTTCGGAAACGACCGTCGGTGCGGTGAAACCCTGTGCGCCTTCTCCCTTCAGGGCAGCCGGCGCAACGATGGAGGCAACGGTGCCCGTCAGGGCTGTTGCCAGAAATTTTCTTCTTGAATGAATTGTTTCCATTTTATTCCAAGTTTAGTTAGTAAAAAGATTGTATGTAAATTGCCTATAAATGCAGTATCATCTGGGTATCGGAAGCGATCATGTATTCTTCGTCGGTCGGTACGACGATGACCTTCACCTTACTGTCCGGCATACTGATGACCGTTTCCTTGCCGAATACGCTGCTGTTTTTAGGTTCATCCAGTTTTAAGCCTGCATATTCCATATTCCGACAGACTTCGGCGCGCAAGGAACACTGATTTTCTCCCACGCCGCCGGTAAAGACCAGGATGTCTATGCCTCCCAGTACCGCCGCATACGCGCCGATATATTTCTTGACGCGATAGATGTACATCTTCATGGCGAGCAGGGCACGGGGATTGTTTTCCGCACAGGCGGCTTCCAGTTCGCGCATGTCCGAGGAGACGCCCGATACGCCCCACACGCCGCTGCGCCTGTTGAGCAGGTCGGACAGGCCGGCCACGTCCAGTCCTTCCTTTTTCATGATGAAGGGTAGCGCACCCGCATCCACGTCTCCGCAGCGTGTACCCATCAGCAGCCCTTCGACCGGTGTCAGTCCCATCGACGTATCGACGGATTTCCCGTTCCGGATGGCCGTAATGGAACCGCCATTGCCAATATGTGCAGAGATGATGCGCTGTTCTTCGTAGGGGACGTTCAGGATTTTACAGGCGCGATAGGACACATAACGGTGGCTGGTGCCGTGAAAACCGTACCGGCGAACGCCGTAGTTCTCGTAGGTCTCATAGGGCAGTCCGTACATGTATGCGTAATCGGGTATCGACTGGTGAAACGCCGTGTCAAAGACGGCCACCTGCGGCGTGCCCGGCAGGATTTTCCGAATGGCGTAGATGCCTTCCAGATTGGCGGGATTATGTAACGGCGCCAACTCCGAACACTCAAGCACCTTCACGATCACCTCGTCGTCAATCAGGACGCTGTTCGAGAACTTTTCACCTCCGTGCACGACGCGGTGTCCTACCGCGCCAATCTCGCCGTAATCCCTGATGCAGCCATGTGTATCGTCCGTCAATACACTTAAAATAAAAGCAATTCCTTCTTCGTGACCGGAGATATTCTTTTCGATAATCACTTTTTTTCCATCCGGGGAGGTCAGCTTCAACAGCGTGCCCGGCAGGCCGATCCGTTCGATTCCGCCCTGTGCCATCACTTCTCCCGAAGTCATGTCAAAGAGTTTGTATTTGATCGAACTGCTTCCACAATTTAAAACCAATGTCTTCATAAATCGAATATTAATTATTTCTCAATCCGATAGCCTGATTACAGGCTATCGCTACCATTTTATAGATATCATCCGTCGAACAGCCGCGCGACAGGTCGTGCACCGGCGCCGCCATCCCCTGCAGGATCGGCCCGACCGCTTCGGCGCCAGCCAGCCGCTGTACCAGTTTGTAGCTGATGTTCCCCACTTCGAGCGACGGAAAAACCAGCACGTTCGCCCTGCCGGCAATCACGCTTCCCGGAGCTTTCTGCCGCGCCACGCTTTCCACCAGCGCGGCATCGGCCTGTAACTCGCCGTCAATTATCAAATCCGGTCGCATCTCTCTGGCCAGCCGGGTTGCCTCCACCACCTTGTCCACCATTTCGTGCGAGGCGCTGCCTTTGGTAGAGAAACTCAGCATGGCTACGCGCGGTTCCACACCGACCAGCACTTTTGCCGTTTGAGCCGTTGAAACGGCAATCTGAGCCAGTTCGGAAGCCGTCGGATTCGGCAGGACAGCGCAATCGGCAAACACCAGTATGCCGTCGTCGCCAAACCGGCCGTCTTTCAGAAACATCAGGAAGGCGCCCGATACGCAGGAAATTCCGGGTACGGTTCTGATGATTTGTAATGCGGGACGCAGGACGTCGCCCGTAGTATGCTGCGCTCCGGCTATTTCGCCATCCGCATCGCCGGCCCTGATCATCAGACAGGCCAGATACAGGGGAGATTCTACCAGAACAGCGGCTTTCTCCGGCGTCATGCCTTTCGATCGACGCAGTTGAAACAGGTTTTCGGCGTATGCCTGTTTACGGGCGTGCCGTTTCGGTTCAATGACCGTGGCCCGGTCTATATGTTTCAGTCCGAAACCGGCCGCCAACGAATGAATTTCATCCGGATTACCTATTAATATAATGTGGGCTACTTCGTCGGCAAGCAGCCGGTCTGCCGCTTTCAATGTTCTTTCCTCCGTCCCTTCGGGCAATACAATGCGTTGTCTGTCCGCCTTTGCCCTTGCAACGATCCGCTGTATCAAATCAGTCATTTTTGTCTGTAATTTTTATTATGAAATGGATTATGATTTCTGTTCCGAGCCACAAATGTATTAAAATGCCATGCAAGGATGGCAAAATCCTTCGATTATTTTCATCACAATGCATCGATTTCCGGTTATTTAACTGTAACTTTTCACATCCTGTTCGCCGGAGAGGATTTGCTGGAGGTGCTCGGCTGACAGCGGTTTGGTGATTATTCCACTGTGTGCCACCATAATGGTACCCCGTTCTTCGGAGACGATGATTACAAGGGCGTCCGTTTCTTTCGACATGCCCAGCCCGGAACGGTGACGCAACCCCATCTCTCTGGGAATGCCGGCATGTTGCGCCACCGGCAGGATGCAGGCGGCTGCCTTGATCCGGTTTTTGACGATAATCATGGCCCCGTCGTGCAACGGACTGTTCTTGAAAAATATGTTTTCAATCAGACGGGCGTTTACCTCCGCCGAAAACATCTCGCCCGTATGGATATATACCGTCAGGTCCATTTCTTTCTGGATCACAATCAGGGCGCCTGTTTTTGTCTTCGCCAGATTCAGGCAGGCCAGAATGACGGGCGCTATGTACGGTCTGACGGGATCTTCTTCTTTCCGGGAAAAGAATTTGACCAGAAATATCCAGCCCCGGTTCGATCCCAGCGCCACCAGAAAACGGCGGATGTCATCCTGAAACAGGATCACGATTACGATAAAGCCTACACTGATGAACTTGTCCAGGATGGCGCCCATCAAACGCATTTCCAGCACCTGCGAGACCAGTATCCATACCACAATGACGGATACCAGACCGCCGAATATCACCAGCGTTCCCGAACTCTTCATCAACTTGTAGGTTTGATAGAGAAAGTAGGCGACCAGGAGGATGTCTATGGCATCCTTGATTCCAAACGATACTAACATGGCTGTCGGTTTTTCAGTTTACCCGTTATTTTCACAGCTTCCACGGCGGCCTTGACGTCGTGTACCCGCAGGATCGCCGCGCCATTGAGCAGGGCGAAGGTATGGAGGACGGTCGTCCCGTTCAGGCACTCCCTGGCTGTCACGCCCAGCAGGCCGGATATCATCCGCTTGCGGGAGACGCCGATTAACAGGGGTGTTTCAAACGCGGCAAATGCAGGTAAATGCCGCATCAGTTCGTAATTCTGCTCCAGCGTTTTGGCGAATCCGAAACCGGGATCAAGGATGACGTCATTCACGCCCAGCAGCCGGAGTGTACGCAGCTTTTCCGCAAAATAGCGCATGATTTCTTCCATCAGGTCTGCATAATCCGTCATTTGCCGCATCGTCTGAGGTGTGCCGCGTGTGTGCATCAGGA
This sequence comes from Tannerella sp., assembly GCA_031276675.1. Lineage (GTDB taxonomy): Bacteria > Bacteroidota > Bacteroidia > Bacteroidales > Tannerellaceae > Tannerella. The sequence goes on along the minus strand of JAISMO010000136.1, from coordinate 25,961 downwards.
TATAGGGCACCTGCAACCGCGCAACCGTTTCGAACATCAGCGGGTCCATCATGCCGCCGGAAATGTCGTTGACGACGGCCACTCCGTACTCCTCTACCGCCCACCGCGCGATTTCCGACCGGAATGTGTCTACCGACACGGCGGCATCCGGATAGTGTGTGTTGAGCAGCTTCAGCGCCGGTGTCAGACGCCGCCTCTCCTCCTCCGCGGAAACGTCCGCCGCATCCGGCCGGGACGAATAACCGCCCACGTCAATCATCCGGCCGCCTTCCGCCAGCACGGTTTCTATCCGCTCACGGATCGCCGTTTCGGTCTGCATCCGGCTGCCTTTGTAGAAGGAATCCGGCGTCACGTTCAGAATCCCCATTACCGGCGGCTCATCCAGCGTCCACAACCGCCCTTTTATATTCAATGATTTTGTATTCATTTTCCAAAACATTACACATACTCCGACAAATGTACGGAATTTTCCGGGAATGTTCGGAGCCTCTTTCAGGTGAGGCGGGTCTGATGCAGACACGCCGCTGTGCACCGGAGAGATCGATCAGCCTCTGCACCGGAAGCGCAAATCGACCTATACATTACAGGTCCATAGACGTCGGCCGCCGTGCATTATTGCCTGCATCGAGGCTGCCCGATGAATGATGCGTAACCGATTATTCAAACACGGAAAAACACACAGGCGGCAGCGCCTGCGTCATTGACCGGAAATTATAAAAATGAATGTTTTGCACGGATTTACGTCCGGGGCAGTCTTTCGGATTCTTTCGGGGGTTTTCGACCAATTCTAATTTGATAAACACCATTGCCGTCTGAAAAAAAAGTCCGACCTTTGCAACGTATTAATCATTAGTGGGTTTAACGATAAGAGGATGAAAACAGGAAGTCCGGCAGGCGCGTTATTTATACTGATTGCATGGTTCATCGGTTGTTCCGTGAACAGTCAGGCGCAGCAAACCATTCAGGCGGAAGGGTATATTACGGATTCGGTGACGAATGAGGCCATACCCGGCGTATCGGTCTATCTGAAGGGTACGACATTCGGAACCGCAACGGGCGGGGATGGCTATTTTTCTTTCAGGGCAAAGCTGGACAGCGCGCTGCTGGTTGTCTCGGCCGTGGGCTATGAGGATTACCTGCTGCCTCTGCAGGCGGGCCTGAACCGGCTGACGATCCGTTTACATCCGGTCATCTACCAGCTGGCCGACGTAGTGGTGAATCCGCGGAAAGAACGCTATTCGCGGAAAAACAATCCGGCAGTGGAATTTATCGAACAGGTCATCGCCCGGCGCGACCAGAACGACCCGCGCAGCCGGGAGTATTACAGCTACGAAACCTACGAACAGAAAATCCTGGCCAAGAACGACATCGACCGGGAAAAAGCCCGGAATCACTGGATATACAAGCGGGTGAATTTCATTTTCGATTATGTGGACACGTCGGCCATTACGGGCAAGGCCGTCCTGCCCGTCTTTGACGAGGAAATCATCGGACAGACGTATTACCGGAAGTCGCCGCGCTCGGAAAAACAGGTCATTCAGGGTCACAAGCGCAACGGCCTGCTTGACTTTCTCCCCGAAGACGGCGCCCGGCAGTTTATCGAAGAAGCCTTCCGGGAGGTAGATATTTTCCGGGATAATATCCCGCTGTTCCTGAACCGGTTTGTCAGTCCGCTGGCGTCGTTCGCCCCCTATTTCTACAAATATTACCTGCTCGACACGCTGGAGATTGGCGACGAGCCGTGCTTGGACGTGGCTTTTGTGCCCTACAATTCGGAGTCGTTCGGCTTTACCGGACATCTGTATATCACGCTGGATTCGACGTATTTCGTGAAACGGGCAGTGCTGAACGTGCCGAAGGACATTAACCTGAATTACGTGGGGCACATGACGATCGAACAGCGCTTTGACCGTACGGAAGACCGCCAGACCCGGCTGATGACCAAAAACGACATCATCGTGGAGTTTCGGATTACCCGAAATTCCAAAGGCTTTTACGCCCGCCGGGTTTGCCTTCATCAGCGTCATTCCTTTTCCCCGCCCGGGGATATGGCTGTCTTTGAGGAAAAGGCGCAGGTAGTGGAATCGGACGATGCACGCAAGCAGCCGGACGTATTCTGGCGCGACCGCCGGATCAGGGAAAAGGAAATACAGGAAACGTCCGTCGACCGGATGATGGCGCGCCTGCGTACCGTGCCGGTGTATTTCTGGACGGAAAAAGTCGTCAACGCGCTGATCAACGGCTATGTCCAGACCGCCGAAACGGACAGCAAGTTTGAGTTCGGACCGGTGAACACGTTCGTCAGCGGCAATTCGCTGGAAGGCGCCCGTTTCCGCCTTGGCGGAACGACAACCGTCAACCTCAATCGCCGGCTTTTCGCGGACGGCTACCTGGCCTACGGCGCCGGAGACCGAAAATTGAAGGGCGACCTGCTGCTGGAGTATTCCTTCAACGACAAGAAGACGTTCCGCAAGGAATATCCTTTCCACTACCTGCGGGCGGAATACAAATACGACATCAACCAGATCGGACAGCATTATCTCTATACCAATCCCGACAACTTTTTCATGATGCTGAAACGGCGGCGCAACAATCTGATTACGTATATGCGGACCGCCGAACTGAGCTATTATCACGAGCATTACAACGGCTGGGGATACGGCCTTTCGGCGCGCCACACGACGGAATGGGCCACGCCGGACGTTCCCTTTGAAAAGATACGGTCCGACGGCAGCATCGTCCCGACCGGCCACTATCACTCCGCTCAGTTTGAAGGGAAACTGCGCTGGGCGCCGAACGAAAAGTTTTACCAGTCGCGCAATTACCGCTATCCCATCACGCTGGATGCACCCGTGTTTACCCTGAGTCATGTCTTTGCTCCCAAAGGTCTGTTAGGCTCCACCTACCGCTACAACCGTACCGAATTTGGCATCCGGAAGCGCTTCTGGATGTCGCCTTTCGGATACATGGACCTGTATGGTCAGGCCGGCATGGTATGGGACAGGGTGCCCTATCCCCTGCTGATTATTCCGAATGCCAACCTTTCCTACAGCATCGAGGCGGAGTCGTATGCCTTGATGGACCCGATGGAATTTATCAACGACCGGTATGTGTCGTGGGAACTTACGTATTTCATGAACGGTACGCTGTTTAACCGTCTCCCGCTGCTCAAATACCTGAAGTTGCGTGAAATAGTTGCCTTCCGGGGCTGGTACGGCAGCCTGAGCGACCGGAACAATCCGGCCAACAACGGCACGGGACTATACCGCTTTCCCGCAAACAGCTACCTGATGACGGAAGGCCCCTACATGGAAGTCAGCGTCGGCATCAACAACCTCTTCAAGGTGCTGCGCGTGGACTATGTACGGCGTCTTTCCTACCGCAATCATCCGTATACGCCCGGCCACGGCCTGCGAATACTGGCCGAATTTTCTTTCTGAAGAAACACCGGCCATTCCTGTTTTCGCTATATTTGCATTCATAATCCGAAACAATGAATCAACCGTTAGCAGAAAGAATGAGACCCCAAACGCTGGACGATTACATCGGCCAGAAGCATCTGGCGGGCGCACAGGCCGTGTTGCGCCGGATGATTGAGGCCGGGCGCGTGCCGTCGTTCATCATGTGGGGGCCGCCGGGCGTGGGCAAAACGACGCTGGCGCAGATCATTGCCCGCAAGCTGGAATGTCCGTTTCACACGCTGAGCGCCATCAGTGCGGGCGTGAAAGACGTGCGCGAAGTCATTGACAGAGCCAAGGGCCATCCCCTGTTCCATGCCTCGCCCATCCTGTTTATCGACGAAATCCACCGCTTCAGCAAATCGCAGCAGGATTCGCTGCTCAACGCCGTAGAAACGGGCGTGGTAACGCTGATCGGCGCCACGACGGAAAACCCGTCGTTCGAAGTCATCCGCCCCCTGCTCTCGCGCTGCCAGGTATACACGCTCAAACCGCTGGACGAGGACGACCTGCTTGCCCTGCTGCGGAAGGCGATTGCGGAAGACGTGATACTGAAAAAGAAAGACATCCGGGTGAAGGAAACGGCCGCCCTGCTCCGCTACGCCGGCGGCGACGCCCGTAAACTGCTGAACATTCTGGAACTGGTTGTCGGTGCGGAAGCGGACAGCCCGCACCTTGAAATCACGGACCAAAAGGTGGTCGAGCGCCTGCAGGAGAATCCGGCGGCATACGACAAGGACGGCGAGATGCACTATGACATCATCTCGGCCTTTATCAAGTCGGTCCGGGGCAGCGATCCGGATGCGGCCGTGTACTGGCTGGCACGGATGGTGGCCGGCGGCGAAGACCCGGAGTTTATCGCCCGCCGGCTGTTGATTCTGGCCGCCGAAGACATTGGCCTGGCCAACCCCAATGCGCTGCTGCTGGCCAACGCCTGCTTTGAGGCGCTCAAAAAGATCGGCTGGCCCGAAGGACGCATCATCCTTGCGGAAACGACGCTCTATCTGGCTTGCTGTCCGAAAAGCCACTCGGCCTATCGGGCCATCGACGACGCGCTGGCGCTGGTCCGTGAAACGGGTAATCTGCCGGTGCCGCTCCACCTGCGCAATGCGCCCACCGCGCTGATGAAGGAACTGAATTACGGCAAAAACTACAAGTATGCGCATGATTATGAGGGGCACTTCGTCAGGCAGGATTTTCTTCCGGAAGCGTTGCTACAGCATCGCCTGTGGAAAGGCCAGCCCAATCCGGCCGAAAGCAAACTGACCGAACGGATGCAACAGCTCTGGGGTGAACGGTATTGCCGGTAAACACGCCTCCCCGTCGGCGCCTCCAAAAAGAATGGGCCGCCGAATTTTCATATCTTTGAATTTCTGAATAATTTTGCAGTTCATAAAACAAGTTAGCGTCATGGCATTATTTTCTTTTTACAGTGTGCGCAAACCGCGTCAGTTCGATCACAAGCCGATCTACTGGGATTCGCGCAGGGAAGCGCTGGAGGAACGCGTCCGCAAGGTGAAACGCGAAATGGGCATTCTTCCGGACAGGCCGGAAGACTATAAGCCTTCCATCAAAGGTACTTTCGTGGAAGGAACAAGGCATCTGAGGAAAAGCAAGTCCAAGGGCGAGGACATGCAGAACCGGATATACAAAAACATGCGGCTGCTGCTCGTCCTGGCGGTGGCGGGCGTGCTGTTCTGGTATCTGTTTTTAAAATAATGGGAGACCTTATTCATTTGCTCCCCGATCATATCGCCAACCAGATTGCGGCGGGGGAGGTAATTCAGCGTCCGGCCTCGGTGGTGAAGGAACTGATGGAGAACGCCGTGGATGCCGGCGCCGCCTCCATTACGGTGAACATCAAGGACGCCGGGCGCACGCTGATACAGGTGATCGACGACGGAAAGGGGATGTCGGAAACGGACGCCCGGATGGCTTTTGAACGGCACGCCACCTCCAAAATCGCGGACGTGCAGGACCTTTTTTCCCTGCACACCATGGGGTTCCGCGGCGAGGCGCTGGCCTCGATTGCCGCCGTGGCACAGGTGGAACTGCGTACACGTTCCAGAGGAGCGGAACTGGGAACGAAACTGCTGATTTCCGGTTCGACGCTCGACGCCATAGAGCAGGACGCCTGCCGCGAAGGATGCATCTTCTCCGTCAAGAATCTGTTTTATAACGTGCCGGCGCGCCGGAAGTTCCTCAAATCCAACGAAACGGAATTTCGGAATATCCTGACCGAATTTGAACGGGTCGCTCTGGTCTATCCGCAGATTGCCTTTTCGCTCTATCACAATGACACGGAAACCTTCCGGCTGCCCGTTTCGGGACTGCGTCAGCGGATCATCCATGTGTTCGGAAAAAAACTCAATCAAACGCTCCTCACGCTCGACGTGCCCAATTCCATCGCCCGCATCGAAGGATTCATCGGACAGGTCAGCGCCGCCAGACGAAAAGGCGCGCTGAATTATTTTTTCGTGAACGGACGCTTCATGAAGCATCCCGGTTTTCACATGGCCCTCATGCGTGCCTACGAATCGCTGATTCCGGCGGATGAAAAGCCGGACTATTTCATCTACCTGACACTGGACCCTTCGACGATTGACGTGAATATCCATCCGACCAAAACGGAAATCAAGTTCGAAAACGAAGGCCCGATCCGGCAGATTCTTGTGGCGGCCGCCCGGGAAGCCCTGGGCAAGGCTCACGCCGTGCCGAGCATTGACTTCGATACGGAAGGCGCCATCGAGATACCCGTCTACCGCCCGGGACAGGAGCAGGCCGCGCCCTGCGTCCACACGAACCCGTCCTACAACCCCTTTCGCACCTCCGCACAGCCTGACTACAGCAGCGCCGACTGGGAGAGACTCTACAGAGGCTTTGAACAGGACCGTACCCTCCCGCCCGACCACCCTTCGAGGCTCCCCGGTCCGGAAGGCGAAAGGATGCTGTTTCCGGAAACGGCCAGCCCGTGTTTTCAATACAAAAACCGCTACATCATCACCCTGCTGAAGTCGGGACTGGTACTGATCGACCAGCGCCGGGCGCATGTCCGCATCCTCTACGACTGCTATCTCTCGAACGTACGGCAGCAAAAAAGCGTTTCGCAGCAACTGCTGTTTCCCGAAATCATCGAATGTACGGCCTCGGAAGCGGCCATACTTCCTGCCTTGACGGATGAACTGCGGGGGTTTGGCTTCGATCTGAGTCCGCTGGGCAACAACAGTTATTCGATCAACGGCGTGCCGGCCGGCGTCCAAAACCGCGCCCCGTCCACCCTGCTCAGGGAATTGCTCGACAACGCCCTGGAAGCCGGCAGTGCAATGAACGAGCGCGCCACGGAAACTCTGGCGCTTGCCCTGGCCGAAGCCGCCGCCATTCATTCGGGTAAAATGCTGACCGTTGAAGAAATGGAATCGATTGTCGGCACGCTGTTTTCCTCCGAAGCAAGTCGCCTGACGCCCGACGGCAAACCGATCATGTCCGTGCTTACGGACGACGAACTGGCCAAACGCTTCAAGGCATAAACCCGGGTGTTGGATAAGCAAAATCAGGAACAGTACGGTATACAGGAAACAAACGCAATGCGGCCCGGCTTTTCATTTTTCAACCGACCGGTTGACAAACTTTCCCTTGAGGAAGACAACCTTTTCCTTGAAGAAGGAAAACTTTTCCTTGAGGAAGACAAACTTTTCCTTGAAGAAGAAAAACTTTTCCTTGAGGAAGACAAACTTTCTCTTGAGGAAGACAAACTTTCCCTTGAGGAAGAAAAACTTTCTCTTGAGGAAGAAAAACTTTCCCTTGAAGAAGAAAAACCTTTCCTTGAGGAAGAAAAACCTTCCCCCTTGAAGTTGACAAACTCTCCTGGGCAGGAGAAAAACTCAACCGTAAGATTAAAAGATGCTTTTTCGGATGTGCTTTTATTGATTGGCAAATATACAGGGGATGGCCGTGATTTCTCATTCCTTATTTTGAGCCGTCAACCATCTGTTGACAGCTCAATTCACGCTTTCAGTGTGAAACAGGGAATATGTGCTCAATCATGCCTGTGAGATGTTTTAAGGTTTTCGCGTACATATCCGTCTGCTTTCTGTCCGGAAGGCAAAAACGGTTCTCCTCCGGCAATGATCTCAACCGGAAGTAATTTCACGTGATTGTCACAGGCGGCAGCCACCCTTTGACATCCCTCGCAGATATAATATTTACGGTCGATCGCTATGACTTTCACAGGTTCACCGGCATGAACACCTTTCTGCCGGATGGATGTCGGGACGGAAACATCCGGTTTTTCCGCATGACTGCCTGCGGAGCGTGCCGGAATCAAACTTTCGGGAGACATCCAGATTTTATGATGGCGCCGGTTCTCCAGGTGCAACCGACGGTTGACGAGGATACAGTCGGCCACCGTAGCGGGATCGGCATAACCCGTATCAATGATTAGATCATAATTGGACCAGTCGTCAAGCGCAACATGATACTGCGCTTTAAATCGGCTCAACTCGCTTGCTCTTCGCTTTTGAATATTGATTTTTGCCTGTTCCATATCCGCATAGCTTTCATTCATTCGGTCCTTGTCGGAAAAAATCCGGCGTGAGGCGATTTCGTCATCTACCGATAAATAAACCTTAAAGGCGTTTTCCACGAAATGCCAGGCCAGTCGGGAATCAAAAATAAGATTGTTTTTTTTCCCTGTTTCGGCCACCATTCGATCAAGTTCCAGGTCTATTTCGGGATGGGATTCCACATATTCATTAAATGCTACCGTATTCAGTTTATACTTTTCCGCAAGCTGTCTTTGCAACATGCCGACAGATACGACTTCAAACTTTAACCGGTCTTTCAACAGGGCCGCCACTGCGCTTTTTCCACTCCCCAGATCGCCTGTGATTGTAATATTGTTCGTCATTTTTATTCCGGTTACTGCATGTACATTAATCTCCGCCTCCCCCCAGTGCGCGGTAGAGGTCAATCACCGCCTGCGCCGATTCCAGGCGGTCGGCTACGGCGGCTAACCGTGCGGCGAGGCAGTTCTGCTGTGCGGTGAGGACTTCGAGATAGGTTGCTTCGCCGGCCCTGAGCAGTTCCTGCGTATAGTAGACGGATTTCTGCAACGATTCTGTCTGGGAGGTGCGGTAGCGAATTTTTTCCAGCGCCTTTTCATAGGTGCAGATCGCGTCCGAGACCTCGCGGGCGGCTGTCAGCGCCGTTCGCTCGAAGTGGACCAGCGCTTCTTCTTCCTGCGCCTCCGTAATCCTGACCTGTGCGCGCAGTTGCCTGCCGGCGAAGACGGGCTGTGTGAGGCCGCCAATTACGTTGGCCAGCAGGTTTTGCGGCCTGAAGAAGTCGGCCAGCGTTGTGGAGCCATAGCCGGCCATGGTTCCCGTGCCGATCGTGAGGGAGGGGTAGAGCGCCGCCTGTGCCGCATGATGCAGTTCGAAGGCCGCGCGGAGCTGCAATTCGGCTGCACGCACGTCGGGACGCCGCGCCAGCATCTGCGCCGGAATGCCGTGAGGCGGCAGCGGCGCGGCGGGCGCCATCCACCGGCTGCCCTCCGGCGACTGCCGCACAATCGCGCCGGGCCGACGGCCGAGAGCGACCGAGAGCGAGTTTTCCAGTTTCCGTATCGACACTTCGAGATTCAGCGCCGAGAGCCGCGTGGCATACAGCAGGGCGCGACTCTGCTCCACGGCGGCGGCGTTCAGCAGCCCGGCATCCATCATCGCCTGCATCGACTCGGCGCTTTCCTCCAGCAGTCCGGCGGTTTCGTGCGAAATGCGCAGCTGCTCGTCCAGCGCCGTCAGCGTATAGTAGGACGCGGCAATGTTCGACACCAGCGCGGTCTGTATCAGCCGCCTGTATTCGTAGCTGTTCAGGTACTGCGCATACCGGGCGCGCGTCAGCCGGCTGAGTTTGCCCCACAGGTCAACCTCCCACTGCACCGCAACGCCCAGCCGGTACTGATTGCCGACATAGCCCAGCGGCCTGCTTGCGTCTTCCTGTCCACCGCTCGTCCGCGTATGCGTGACCTGCCCCGTCAGCCCGACGACGGGCAGGCAGGCGGCGCGGGCTGTCTGCCATCCGGCTTCGGCCTCCCGGATTCGCAGCTGCGCCTCCCGGAGATCGAAATTCGCCTGCAAACCTTCCGCTATCAGCTGTTGCAGGTTGGGGTCGGTGAAGATGGACGCCCACGGAAGGTTCGCAATCGTGGCCGTATCGCCGCTTTCGGCCGCGTCGCGGTACAGGCCGTCCGTGTCGATCGCGGGCGACCGGTAGCGTTCCGTCACCCGGCACGACGACATGCCGGCGACCAGCAGCACGCCGACCGTTATCATTTTGGTCGCGTTGATCCGTCCCGACCGGCTGAATTTCTCCTGCATCGTCTGGAAAATGATAAACAGCGAAGGAATCACCAGCACGCCCAGCAGCGTGCCGATCAACATGCCGCCGATGGCCGGGATGCCGATGGAACGGTTGCCGACGGCGCCCGCACCCGTAGCAAAGGCCAGCGGCATCAAGCCGAATATCAGGGCAAACGACGTCATCAGAATCGGACGCAACCGCGCCACGGCTCCGCCAACCGCCGCCTCAACGATGCTCATCCCCTGCTGCCGGCGCTGCACGGCGTATTCCACAATCAGAATCGCGTTCTTGGCCAGCATCCCTATCAGCATGATCAGTGAAATCTGCACATAGATATTGTTTACGATACCCGTACCCAGCGCCAGCCCGCCGGAAACGGAGATAAAGACGCCCGCCAGTCCGACCGGCAGCGAACCGATCACGGCCAGCGGCAGGATATAGCTCTCGTAGAGGGCGGCCAGCAGCAGGTAGACGAAAATCAGACAGAGGGCAAATATCAGGTAGGTCTGTCCGCCGCTTTTCACTTCCTCGCGCGTCATGCCGGAGTAGTCATAGGTATAATTTTCCGGCAGCACCTCGCGCGCCACCTCCTCGACGGCCGCCAGCACGTTACCCGTGGCATAGCCTTCGGTAAAGTCGGGCATGATGGTGACGTTCATCGACGAATACATGTTGAAGCGGTTCAGCGTTTGCGGGGCGGTGATGTCCGTGACGGTCAGGAACTCCGTCACCGGCGCCATCTCGCCCGATGCCGTGCGCACGAAATAGCGGTCCAGGTCTTCCAGTTTTTCCCTGTATTCCGGGGCTGCCTGCACCATGACGCGAAACTGTTTGCCGTAGAGGTTGAAGTTGGAGACGTACATGCTGCCCACGTATGCCTGTAACGTCGACATGACCTGAGTGAGCGTCAGCCCCGCTTCCTTGATTTTGGGGATATTGGCTTCGAGCTGTTTCTGGGGGAAGTTGGGGTTAAAGGTCGTCATGGCCATCATCACCTCCGGTCGGCGGCGCATGGCGGCCAGGAAGCGGTTCGTCACGTCGAAGAAGCGGTTGATATCACCGCCCGTGCGGTCCTGCATCTGCAGTTCCACGCCGTTACTCAGGCCGAAGCCTTGCAGGGTCGGCGTCCCCATGAAAATAAACGTGGCGTCTTTGATGTCCTCCGTTTTCTCTTTCAGGAGGGCGGCCACCTGATTGGTCGTGATCTTCCGCCTGTCCCACGGGTCCATTTTAATCTGGACGGTGGCATAGGAACTGCCCACGCCGCTCATGAAATTCACGCCCGCAAGGTCGGCCACATACTGCACGTGTTCAATGCCGTGCGCGATGTCGGCAACCTGTTTCACCACCTCCTGCGTACGTTCGAGCGATGCACCCGGCGCCAGGGTAATCATCCCCATCACCCCGCCGCTGTCTTCCTGCGGCACGAAGCCGGTCGGAATCGTCCGCATCAGGCCGAACAGGAGGGCCGTCATCACGAGCAGCAGCGTCACCGTTATCCAGCGGTGGCCGCGCTTGCCCAGGAAACGGAGCGACTGCCCGTAGCTGCCGGTCGTTGCCCGAAAGCCGGCATTAAACAGGTTGGCAAGGCGGTTCAGGCGTCCTTTCCGGCGTTTTCCTTCCTCTTCCCCCGGATGGCTTTTCAGGAACAGCGCACACAGGGCCGGACTGAGCGTAAGCGCGTTGACGGCTGACAGGAGGATGGCTACGGCCAGCGTCAGGCCGAACTGTCTGTAAAACACGCCGGAGGTTCCTCCGATGAAGCTGACGGGGAGGAAGACGGCCGACATCACCAGCGTGATGGAGACGATGGCCGGCGCGATTTCCTTCATGGCCTTGACAGCAGCCTCACGGGGGTTGGTCATACCCGCGTCAAGCTGCGCATGTACGGCTTCGACCACCACGATGGCGTCGTCCACCACAATGCCGATCGCCAGCACAAGCGCAAAGAGCGTCAGCAGGTTGACCGAAAAGCCGAAGAGTTGCAGGAAGAAAAACGTGCCGATGATGGCTACCGGCACGGCGATGGCCGGAATCAGCGTGGAGCGGAAGTTTTGCAGGAAGATCAGTACCACGACGAATACCAGGATAAAGGCTTCGATCAGCGTATGGACAACCTTGTTGATGGAGGCGTCGAGAAATTCGTTGGCGTCCTGCACGTAGACAATCTTCAGGCCGGGCGGGAAAGAGGCGGCCGCCTCCTGCAGAACGGTCTTGATGTGGTTGATGACCTCGCGGGCGTTGGAACCGGCCGTCTGGTTGATGCCGATGGTCACCGAGGGATTGCCGTTCAGATGCGAGGCGACGTTGTAGTTGAGCGAACCGAGTTCCACCCGTGCCACGTCGCGCAGGCGGAGTATCTGCCCCTGCTCCGAACGCACGATGATGTCCTCGAATGCGGGCGCCGTCTTCAGCCTTCCGGTATATTTGAGCGTGTACTGGAAACTCTGGCTGCTTTCCTGTCCCAGTTCGCCGGGCGCCGCTTCGATGTTCTGCTCCTGCAGGGCGGCGACGACTTCCTGCGGCGTCAGCCGGCAGGCGGCCATGACGTCGGGCTTGAGCCAGATGCGCATCGAGTAGTCGCGCGCGCCGTAGACGTTGGCGTCGCCCACGCCCCTGACCCGCTTGATGGGCGGCAGGAGGTGGATATTGGCGTAGTTCTGGATAAACGTCTGGTCATAGTCCGGGTTGTCGGTGGTGAAGTTAATCATCAGGATGTTGGAACTTTGCTGCTTGCGCACGGTGACGCCGATTTGCGTCACCTCCTGCGGCAGCAGCGGCGTGGCGCGCGCCACCTGGTTCTGCACGTTCACCGAGGCGATGTCCGGATTGATGCCTTTTTCAAAAAATACGGTAATCTGGGCCGATCCGTTGTTCGATGCCGACGAGGTCATGTACGTCATGCCCTCCACCCCGTTGATCTGCTCCTCCAGCGGGATCACGACGGAGTTCATCACCACATCCGCGTTCGCGCCCGGATAGTTGGCCCATACGCGCACGGTGGGCGGCGCAATGTCGGGATACTGTTCCACCGGCAGCATGAACAGGCCTATCATCCCCAGTACCACGATGAGGATGGAGATCACCGTCGAGAGTACCGGCCGGTCTATAAAAGTCTTTAACATAAGCGTTGGGGAAGATTAGTTGTCAACCGTGATTTCCATTCCGTCGGAGAGCGTCGCCACGCCGTCGGTCACGATGCGTTCGCCCGCGCTCAGACCGCTGTGCACGAGGCAGGTCTGTCCGTCAGGCGTCGGGGTGACCGTGATCAGGCGCTGCCGCGCCCTGCCGTCTTCCACGACATAGACAAACACCTTGTCCTGCCGGGCAAAGGTTGCTTTCTGGGGAATCAGGAGGACGCCGTCATGAAACGTGGGGATGGTGATTTTCCCGCTTGCGCCGCTGCGCAGAAGGCCTTTCCGGTTGGGAAATTCGGCGCGGAAGCCGGCGCTGCCGGTGGCAACGTTCACCGTGCCGGTGACGGTTTCTATCCGTCCCCTGTGGGGATAGACCGTTCCGTCGGCCAGGGTGAGGGTGATTTCCGGCGCATGTTTCAGTTTCTCGTCCTGCGTTTCGCCTTCGAGGGCGGCCAGAAATTCGGCCAGCGCCTTCTCGTTGAGTGAGAAACAGGCATAGATGCTCGCGGTGTTGGCCACGGTCGTGAGGGTGTGCTGACTGTTCACCAGGCTGCCTTTGCGGTAAGGCAGGGCGCCCACGGAGCCGTTGACGGGGCTGGTCACGGAGGTCCACGAGAGCGTGGCCTCGGCGTTTCCGAGCTGTGCGACGGCCTGCGCATGAGCGGCCTGCGCGACGCTGAGGGCATGGCGGCGGGTTTCCAACTGCACGGGGCTGATGATCCCCTTTTCGGCCAGCGGCTTCAGGCGGTCGACGTCCAGCCTGGCCGTGGCCACCTGCGCTTCGGCCGAGGCGAGGGCCGCCCGAGCCGCCGTCACCGCCTGCTCGGCCTGTGGGGAGTTGATTTTAAACAGGATCTGTCCCTGCTTCACCGTCGAGCCTTCGTCAATAAAAATCTGTTCAATGAACCCGTCGATACGCGGACGGATTTCGATGTCTTCGCGTCCGCGGAGGGTTGCCGGATAAACGGCGGTCAATGCCGCCCGGCCGGTCGTAACCGTGGCCGTGGGATATGCCGGCGGCGTTTCCTTTGAAGCGGCCTGTTTCCTGCCGCACGAAACCGCTGCCAGCAGCATCACAACTGCCGCCGTCACATGGATCATTCTCATACTAAATCTTTTTATATTACTGTAAGTAAACCGCGCAAAGATAGGCGTTTTTGAGCTACCGCCAAAACCGGCCACTGCCGGTTAACTCTTTTTTCGAGACGTGCGGTCTGTCGCCGACTGTTCCGGCCGGACACGGGAAAATGCCGGTTCCATGAGAAGTCGACCGGCCCCCCTCTGCATCGGATCGTGATGCTGCCCTGCATCGGATCGTGATGCTGCTCTGCATCGCATCGTGATGCCGCCCTGCATCGCATCGTGATGCAGAGCGGCATCGGAGCGGGCGGCTGCCATACATTATATTATTAAGTGGGTTGACCTGTCCGTATCCGGTTAGGGTACGGGTATTCCGAATCCGGCTCCGGAAAACTTTCCGGCATTTCGAATCATGCGGTATGGCTTTATTTTCAGCCACCCCATCCTTCGCGGTCGAGGTTGCGGTAGTTGATGGCTTCGGCAAGATGGTGTGACCGGATATGCTCCGCGCCGTCCAGGTCGGCGATTGTTCGCGAGACTTTCAGAATCCGGTCGTAGGCGCGGGCGGAAAGACTGAGCCGTTCCATGGCGTTTTTCAGCCGCGCGAGTCCCTCGCTGTCGGGAACGGCGTACTGATGCAGCTGCCGCGGGGTCATCTGCGCATTGCAATAGGTGTTTTTGTTCGAGGCAAAGCGTTTGCTCTGTATCTCGCGGGCGCGTATGACCCGTTCGCGGACAGCCTGACTGGATTCTGCCGGCTGATTTCCGGATATTTTTTCAAAGGGTACGGGCACGATTTCGATCTGGATGTCAATCCGGTCCAGCAGCGGCCCGGAGATGCGGTTCATGTATTTCCGCACGCTGCCCGGCGGACAGAGGCACTGGCGTTCGGGGTGGTTGTAATAGCCGCAGGGACAGGGGTTCATGGAGGCCACCAGCATGAAACTGGCCGGGTAGTCCACGGCGAAACGGGCGCGCGAAATGCCGATGCGTCTGTCTTCGAGCGGCTGGCGCAGGACTTCGAGTACACTCCGGTTAAATTCCGGCAGTTCGTCCAGGAAAAGGACGCCGTTATGCGCCAGGCTGATTTCGCCCGGCTGGGGAAAGGTGCCTCCGCCAACCATGGCGACGTCCGAGATGGTGTGATGCGGCGAACGGAAGGGGCGCTGTGCCAGCAGTGAGGTGTTTTTCTCCACCTTTCCGGCTACGGAATGGATTTTGGTGGTTTCGAGCGCCTCCTGTAGCGTGAAGGGCGGCAGGATGGAGGGTAGCCGCTTGGCCAGCATGGACTTTCCGCTGCCTGGCGGGCCGATCAGGATGATGTTGTGTCCACCGGCGGCGGCTACTTCCAGCGCGCGTTTGACGCTCTCCTGGCCGCGCACCTCGGAAAAGTCGCACTCAAACTGCTGCTGGCGCGCGTAAAACTCTTCCCTGGTATTGACCGTCGTAAGGGTCAGCGATTCTTTTCCGCAGAAAAAGTCAATGACTTCCCGGATGTTTTCGGCTCCATAGACATTCAGGTTGTTGACCACGGCCGCTTCCCGCGCGTTCTGTTTCGGAACGATCAGGCCCTTGAAGCCCTCTTCCCGGGCCTTGATGGCAATGGGCAGGGCGCCTTTGACCGGTTGCAGGCTGCCGTCCAGCGAGAGCTCGCCCATCAGGAGGTATTCTTCCAGCCGGTCCGTATCCAGCCCGACTTCTTCGGCGGCTGCCAGGATGCCGATGGCCAGCGGCAAATCGTATGCCGAACCTTCCTTGCGGATGTCTGCCGGCGCCATGTTGATGACAATGCGGGTACGCGGAAAATTCAACCCGTTCACCTGCAGGGCGGAAATAATCCGTTCGTGGCTTTCGCGCACGGCCACGTCGGGCAGCCCGACCAGAAAAAACTGTATCCCCCGGGTTGAACTGACTTCGATGGTAATCTTTGTGGCGGAAATGCCCTGAACCGCAGCTGCAAAGGTTTTGACTAACATAAGGTTTTCCTTTCTTTCATGCCGTCTCCATGTCAGTTGTCTTTCGTCAGCCCTTCCCTATGCAGCACCTGCTTCAGTTCGATACCGTTTTCCGTTTTCAGGAGGATTCTCCCCTCGCTGTCCATTAAATAATAACAGGGTATGATGTTTACATTGTATAAATCCATCAGTTCGATGGCTTCTCCGGACGAGTCAATCACGAGGTTCCATGCGAGGGAATCTCTGCGAATCCGTTCCCGCACCGGCCGCGGGTCTTCGTCCAGACTGACGGCCAGGATTTCCAGCCTGTTCGCCGGACAGGCCGAGCGGATTTCGCCGAGCAGCATCCGGTCTGCCGGACCGTTGTCCGACCAGTCGGACACAAAAGCCAGGATAAAGTGACGTCCGGCAAAGGAATCCGGGCGGAAAGAGGCGCCATCCAGGGCGGTTACGGCAAACTCGGGCGCCTTCGCGCCGGGCACGGTCCGTTTCGCTTTTTCAACGCCCTCTCTCAACTCCCCGACAACATGGAAGCCGTTCAGTTCCGGACTCAGCAGGTCCAGATAGGCCTCTGTCACAAAGGGCGTTTCCTGATCGAAAAAGTATTCCTGAATCAATACGGCGGACGCCCCTTCGTCGGGATATTTTCTGATGAACGCATCTGCCAGGAGGGAAAGTTCATGACGGATATTGGTCAGACGGGCAATGCTGTTGCCGGAGTTTGGCTCTTCCTGCGGGGAATTGAGGATCTTCACAAGATCCGTCTGTTCCTTCAGCAGGGCGGATGCATTTTCCCGAAATTCGGTAAGCAGGTCGTTGATTCTCCCGCCTTTCACCCTGATCAATCCGGGATAAAGGAGATCTCCCGTCACGGTGATTCGCCGTCCGGGTTCCAGATATATCGTAATCCATTGCGCGGGGCTTTCAAAATACAGGGTCAGCGAACGGAAATTTTCTTCCATCTCCGTAAGGGTAAATTCATTCATCCCCAAAGCGGACAGCGTATCAATCTTTTTCATGTCGTCGGCTTCAAACACGGCATAGACCTCTTTCCCTTCCAGATTGTCAAGTCTTACTTTTACCGAGTAAACCGCTTCTTCCATACAGGAAAAGAGCACACAGGCAAGCAATATCAGTATTTTCTTTAACATGTCATTTATATGAAAACGAAATTTGGCGTAAAGATAATAACAAACTCTAACTTACCTTTATTTTTTAAGCTATATTTATCCGCTCCTTACGTTAAAAAAAACGCAGCACCTTGCGGGCGCTGCGTTTCAGGTTACGGTTCAGCCGGTTAATTACAACTGCGGGCCGGAAGGAATCAGGGCTTTTCCCGCTTCCGTATCACAATATTGTTCAAAATTCTTGATATACTTGGCCGCCAGCGATTTTGCCTTTTCTTCCCATTCCGACACACGGGCATAGGTGTTTCGCGGATCCAGAATCCCTTCGGACACATTGTTCAGTTTTGCGGGAACATACAGATTCAAAACCGGGATATGTATTTTTTCCGCCTTTTCAATGGAACCGTCGATGATGGCATCGATAATCGCACGTGTATCCTTGATGGAGATGCGTTTACCCGTTCCATTCCAGCCGGTGTTGACCAGATAGGCCGTAGCGTTATGTTTCTTCATCTTTTGAGCCAGTACGCTTGCATACTGCGTGGGATGCAGCGTCAGGAACGCTTCGCCGAAAGCCGGCGAGAAGGACGGAACCGGTTCGGTAATACCGCGTTCCGTACCGGCCAGCTTGGATGTATAGCCACAGAGGAAGTGGTATTGAGCCGATTTTTCGTCCAGGATAGACACCGGAGGAAGTACGCCAAAGGCATCGGCGCTCAGGTAGATGATTTTGCTTGCGTGGCCGGCGCGGGAAGGCAGCACGATTTTGCTGATATGGTAAATCGGATAGGACACGCGGGTATTTTCCGTTTTGGATGCCGCTTTCGAGTAATCGGGCGTTCCGTCTTCTTTCACCGTTACATTTTCCAGCAGGGCGTCCCGACGGATGGCACGCCAGATATCCGGTTCATTTTCCCTGCTCAGGTCGATTACTTTTGCATAGCAGCCGCCTTCATAATTGAATACACCGTTGTCGTCCCAGCCATGTTCGTCGTCGCCGATCAGGAAGCGTTTCGGATCGGCGGAAAGCGTGGTTTTACCCGTTCCGGACAAACCGAAAAAGATGGCTACATCGCCGTCCTTGCCCACGTTGGCCGAGCAGTGCATGGAGGCGATACCCTTCAGGGGCAGGTAGTAGTTCTGCATCGAGAACATGCCTTTTTTCATTTCGCCGCCATACCACGTGCCACCGATGATCTGTTCCCTCTCGGTCAGGTTGAACAGCACGTATACTTCCGAGTTCAACCCGTGTTCTTTCCAGTTCGGGTCGGTCGTTTTGGAGCCGTTGAATACGACGAAATCAGGCTCGCCGTAGTTGGAGAGTTCATAGTGCGAGGGACGGATAAACATGTTCGTTACGAAATGAGCCTGCCAGGCCACTTCCATAATGAAACGCACTTTCATGCGGGTATCTTCGTTGGTGCCGCAATACGTGTCCACAACATACAGTTTATCAGCCGAGTTTAACTGTTTGAGCGTGTTTGCCTTCAAGTCGTTCCACACTTCGGTGGACACCGGCTTGTTGATATTGCCGTCCCACCAGATGGTCTTCTCGGAGACGGCATCCTTCACGATATAGCGGTCTTTCGGCGAACGACCGGTAAATTTGCCCGTATCCACCGAAACTGCGCCCGTATTTGTCAGTATTCCTTTTTCGAATCCCTCGTTCTTCGGATCCGTTTCAGCCTGAAAAAGCGCTTCATAAGACGGATTATACACCACCGGAATGTTACCGTTAATGCCGTACTTACTCAAATCTAAGTTTGTCATTTTCTTCTAAATTATAAAGATTAAATATTGTAATGTCTGTCTTTTTCCGTTTGCGAAAAAGCTATTTTTGTTTGCCCTGCAAAAGTACTACAATTTTTCATACGGCCCCTCCCATTAGCGAAATTTTTCGGTATATGTGTTTTCTTATTGGCTGAAAAGGAACACTTATCGGGTATTCATTCCGCTCAAAACCTGTCTTTTTCCGAAAAAGCGTCTCTTTTCGACCTCAACGGATGCCTGTTCGTTGAACGGGTCAAACCCGGGAACTGTCCGGGAATAATACCGTACAAATGTTTTTTGCCGTACAAAGACTGAAAACGAGCGTATACGGAAGTAAGGAATACGGTTTTATGCCTGTTCAAGCGTTGCGTCCGATTCGTTTTCCGGCTCGGAGACGAAAGACTGAAACTCCTCGCTTGACGGAAAGGCGCCTAATAAAGCAGTATAATGCTCCGGTACATTTTTGATCGCCTGACTGTACGTTTCCACCGGCGTGGAAGAACGGGCTTCCATTTCGGCATGAACCTCCCGGATCGGTTCGTCTGTTTTGCCGGATTTTGTCCGGCAGCATACACGATTAACTCGCGATGCCTCTGCTGCGGCCGGCATCAGGCAATCCGCAACAGGTGACTGCGTCAGGCTTCTTTTCCACAGCCAGTCGACGTGTTTGATCAACCGGTCATACATTCTTTTCCACATAATATCGCTCTTTTAAAATAGCTGTTATACACGCCAAGATGAGATAAAGAGTCCGTTCGCTGCATTTGCGAATAACGAATTATTCGCCGCTCCGCCGCGATGCCGCAACTGCCTTCCGAAAAAAGCATGTGTCATGCAATAAACCCGTTAGAAAGGAGTTTATACAATACGTGATTTTTGAAGGACAAGTTATATTATATGAAAAAAAGATTGAGGAACAGCCTCTGGCTGTTTGTATTTCCGGTTATCTCCGTGTCCGTTTACGCCCAGAAGGATCAGTTCAATCCGGTATATACGGCCATCATGTCTCTGTCCATTGCGCCGGACGCGCGGGGCGGGTCGATGGGAGACAATGGCGTGGCAACGTTGCCGGATATCAATTCCCAATACTGGAATCCCTCCAAGTATGCCTTTACAACCAGCAAGGCCGGTGTATCGCTTTCGTATACGCCCTGGCTGCGAAAACTGGTGAACGACGTGGCCATGACGTATGCCGCCGGATATTACAAACTCGGCTCGAGCGATTTGTCGGCCGTGAGCGCTTCTCTGCGCTATTTCACGCTGGGTTATGTTCCGCTAACCGATTACGGCGGAAAACAATATCTCAGCCTGAATCCGTATGAAATGGCGTTTGATGCAAGCTACAGCATGAAACTGTCGGAAGGCTCGTCGCTGGCCGTTACGCTGCGCTTCGTCCGTTCCGACATGGGCGCCGATGCCGAAAACGAATTGCAGTCGGGCAACGGGTATGCCGCCGACGTATCCGGCTATACGGAAAAATATGTCTATATCGGTGAAGGAGAAGGATTGTGGAGCGCCGGTTTCAATATCTCCAACCTCGGCACCAAAATATCGTTCGATGGCGGGGCCACTCAGCAGTATCTGCCGGCCAGCCTGCGAATCGGGACAGGATTGCTCTATCCCTTTGACGAATACAATCAGATTGGACTCTATCTGGATTTGAACAAGTATCTGGTTCCGACCCTCCCCGTCCGCAGGGAAGGCGAATCGGAAGAGGATTTTGAAAAACGGCGGGATACCTACTACTCGACGGGTATCTTCAATGCGGCCTGGAAATCCTTCTCGGATGCGCCGGGCGGTTTCAACGAGGAATTAAAGGAAATCAACCTCTCGCTGGGAATGGAATACAGCTACGACAACCGTTTTTTTGTGCGTGGCGGATATTACTACGAGCATCCGATGAAAGGAAACCGGCAGTACTTTTCCATAGGCGCCGGATTCAAAATGAACGTGTTTCAACTGGACGCAGCCTATCTGATCAGTACCGTCCAGAACAATCCGCTGGATCAGACGCTTCGTGTTTCGCTCTCATTCGACATGGACGGACTTAAAAGCCTGTTTGAATGAAAATACGTACAGGCTTCGGATTCGACGTGCACGCCTTTGTCGAGGGACGCGCCCTGTGGCTGGGAGGCGTGAAAATCGAGCATCCGCGCGGTCTGGCGGGACACAGCGACGCCGACGTGCTGATTCACGCCATCTGCGACGCCTTGCTGGGCGCCGCCAACCTGGGCGATATCGGGTTGCATTTTCCGGATACGTCAGCCAAATACAAGGACATCGACAGCAAAATCCTCCTGGGCAAGACCATGGAAATGCTCCGCATGTCGGGTTATGAACTGGGAAACGTCGACGCAACAGTCGTTGCCGAACAGCCCAAACTCCAGCCCTACATCCCGGCTATGGTGCAAACACTGTCCGAAGTGATGCAGGCCGATCCGGACGATCTTTCCATCAAGGCGACTACGTCCGAGAAACTGGGTTTTACCGGTCGCGGCGAAGGGATTGCCGCTTATGCGAGTGTGTTGCTGACTGACCGGATCACCACCTATCGTGAAACATGATCCTTTGAATTTTTAAACGGTCAATCGCAATCCAGGCGCTTTTTCCTTTCTCTTCTCTTTTATCTGAGCATGTTTACGATCAATTCGGCTGCAACGACCGAATCGGTCGGGCTGTTCAGGCTCGCCAGCGCTTTTGACTTCACCTCTTCAGGCTCGTCACCGGCATGATGCAGCAGCAAGTGCCGGCTGTAGTCCGACGTATATTCCGGATGTCCCTGAAAAGTCAGTATCCGGTCATCCAGATAAAATCCTTCAACGGGACAAAAGTCACTTTGAGCGAAGCAGACGGCCTGTGGAGGCAGGAGCGTCACCTGATCGTGATGATTGTAATGCAGGGACATCGTTTGCGCCGGAAAGCAGCCCGATAATTTCGGGTCGCAGACTGCGGAGCGGCGGATTCCCGTACCCCAGCCCTGCCGGGCTTTCTCGACTTTGCCGCCCAGCGCCCGCGCGATGACCTGATGACCGAAACAGATACCGGCCATCCTGATTTTCGCCGCATCCATTTCCCGAATCATCCGGATCAGTTTCCGGACGTGAGGCGTATCGTCGTACGCACTGTCGCGACTGCCGGGAATCAGATAGAGTTCATCCGCATGTAATTCGGCAGGGAATACGCCCCTGCAAACGTCAAAAATTTCATATTCAAGGGCTGGCGCTACCCTATCGAACAGTTGCCGAAGCATCTCCGCATAAGCAGGTGTTTCCGGCAGCCGCCATTCTTCAAACAGGTCACATACAAGTATATTTATCTTCATGAAAAGAGGAACTAAGTCTTGTGAATCGGGCACAAAAATAGGAATTTACCCGGAATGTAAAAAAAGCGGACAGGGAAATTTTTTTTCAAAAGAAAAGGTCGCTGTTTATCATTATGTTTTGTACTTTTGCGAGATAAATTTGGATTAAAAAAAATTGAAACAGTATGCAGAACAGACGTGATTTTATCAGAAAGGCATCCATGATGCTTACAGGAGGCATCGTGACGCCTCAGTTATTGACATTGACATCCTGCGGCGGCGGGACGAAAAGCGCTTCGGGAAGCGAAGCCGCCACGGCAGCAACAGCCAAAAATATAGGGCTTCAACTGTATTCGCTCCGCGACATGGTGAAGGAGGAAGGGATTCAGGCTGTACTGGAAACCGTTGCGAAAATGGGCTACAAAAACCTTGAAACGGCCAGTTATAACGACGGGAAAGTTTACGGGCTGGCTCCGGAAGAATTTAAGAAAATAGTCACCGATTTGGGCATGAAATGTACGAGCGCTCATCTCGGACAGGCCTATTCGAAGGAAAAGGAAGCCGAAGTGATGAGTTGGTGGGACCAGGCTATCGAGACCCACAATCAGCTGGGAGTGAAATATATCATCCAGCCCTGGATGCCGGTGAACGATGCCACTACGCTGGACGATCTGAAGATGTATTGCGACTACTTCACCACCGTTGGATACAAAACGGCGGCGGCCAGCATTGCATTCGGCTATCATAATCACAGTTTTGAATTCCGCAAAATCGGCGACCAGCTGATTTTTGACTTCCTGCTGGATAACGTAAGCAAGAATCATGTATGCTTTGAACTGGACGTGTACTGGTGTCAGGAGGGCGGCGGCAATCCGGTTGCCTACCTGACGGATCGTCCGGACCAGTTCAAGGCCATACACATCAAAGACGAAAAAGAAATCGGCACCAGCGGCAAGATGGACTTCAAGCCGATTTTTGACCGGATGTATGCCAATAACATTAAAGACTGGTACGTTGAAGTAGAGCAGTATACAAACAACGACCCTGTCGCCAGCGTACAGCAGAGTTTTGATTATTTGAATAAGGCTGACTATGTGAAGTGATTAATTTTGAGTTGTGTAAAAAAGCTGTCTCCGCAAGGGGACGGCTTTTTTTATTATGGAATTTTTATGCGGTTTTGCTCCGTAACCCGTAACCGTATGCCGGACATGAATGATTTGTCGAACCGTTGATGTCTCCCCGCATTTACCGGCCGAACCCGTCCGTTCCGTCAGAGCAGAGGCGAAAAGAGTCGCATGAACGATTCGGCGAGCCGCTTGAGGAACGGGCGTTTCAGCCAGCGCGCCGGAACGATCTGCTCGCAAAACTGCAGGTCGTCCATGAACATGGCCTTCATCCGGAGGGCAAAAGAGGCCTGATAGACGAATGCGTTAATCTCGAAATTGTGCTCGAAACTGCGAAAGTCAAAATTGGACGAACCGATGCAGGCCAGCACATCGTCCGTTACGAGGAGTTTGGAATGTAAAAAGCCCGTTTGATAGAAATAGACCTTGACCCCGGCCTTGACCATGTCGTCCAGAAAAGAGTGGGAAGCCATGCTGGCCGTCCGGGTGTCGGAGCGTTCGGGTATCATCAGGCGCACGTCGACGCCTCCCAGCGCAACGGTTTGCAGAGCCTGGTTCAACCCTTCGGTCGGAAGGAAATAGGGCGTCTGGATGTAGAGGTATTTTTTTGCGTTCATGATGCAGAAAAGAAAAGCCTGCAGCAGCGTGCGCCAAGGCCCGGTGGGGCCGCTGGTGGCAATTTGCAGGATGTTGTCGCTGTAAATCTTCTCCGGGGGATAGTATTCCCGGCCTTTGACGAACTGTTTGCTGATTACGTACCAGTCAATCAGAAAGGCGGACTGCAACCCGTGAACACCCTTGCCGGTGATTTTGAAATGCGTGTCGCGCCAGGGTCCGAAGGTGGAACCGTGGAGGTAGCGGTCGGCGATATTCATGCCGCCCATGAAACCGACCCGCCCGTCTATCACGACGATTTTGCGGTGATTGCGGTAATTGACCTTGCTCGTGAGCACCGGAAAGACCACCTTCAGGAAGGGGCAGATCTGAATGCCGGCCTCCCGCATCTCGTTGAAAAACGATCGCCTGACATGCCAGCTCCCGACATCGTCGTAGATTACGCGAACCTGAATGCCGGCCCTGGCCCTGTCGATCAGCGCCTGCTGTACGGTCCGTCCGATGGCGTCGTCGCCGAAAATGTAATATTGCAAATGAATATGGTGTTGCGCACGCCCGATTTCTTCCAGCAGCGCGTCAAACTTCTCCGTTCCGCCGGTATAGAAAGTCAGCTCGCTTCCGTAAAGCAGCGGATTGCGGTGATTCCGGTTCAGGAGGTTCACCAGCGGCCGGCAGGACGGGTCGACCACACACCGGTCCTGTACCGGCTGATTGACATGTAACGGCCTCATGATGCGCTTGTAGGTCCGCCGGGAAATCACCCGCTGCCGCCGGTTGTCCTGCCCGAAGATGAAGTAGAAGATCAGTCCCGCTCCCGGCAGGAGCAGCAGGACAATCACCCAGGGAATTGTCTTGAGCGGATTCCGGTTTTCCAGCAAAACGACGATAATCAGGCCCGCAATGGAGATTGCATATAAGGCGAACAGCGCCAGGCCCACAATTGTATTCAGTTGCATGTCCATGTACAAAACCATGTTTTTTTGAAAGGGATAAAGGTACGGCATTCCGGCGGTAAATGCAAATGCAGGCATCTGCCGGCCATTTCTTTTTTGAAGCGCCGTTCGTTATCCGTTATCCTCATACATACAGGGACGGTAAACTCACCGGCTGCCGATAAGTTCCGCAGGAACGGCGCTTGATCAGGGGCTGTATCAAAAGTACCAAGTACGCAGATGACGCAGACCGGACCGGTTTTCGCAGGTTTCAACCATTCTTTCCCGGCAACGTTCACTGTTCGACAATCTGCCCGAAGTCCTTCCAGACGTCGGCAGCCCGGTAGCGCGCCGCCATGCCGGAGGGGACGTGCAGGGTACATTCCGTTAAGTCCACTTCGGAATATATATTGTCCGGATCGGAAAATACATCGCCTGGAATGGAAAGAGGCGTCGCCCATTCGACGGTAACATCTCGCAGGCTGCTGCAATCGACAAAAGCCTTATCCCCAATCGCCGTTACCGAGTGGGGAATGGTGACGGACGTCAGGCCGTCGCAATCTATAAAAGCATAATTCCCAATCGCCGTTACCGAGTGGGGAATGATGACGGACGTCAGGCTCTCGCAATCTATAAAAGCCCCTTCCCCAATCGTCGTTACCGAGTGGGGAAGGGTATAACCTGTTTCCGTTTTTCCTTCCGGATATCGAACCAGCACCGTTTTGGCTTTATTGAACAAAACACCGTTTTCTGCCGTATAATCCGGATTATCCGCATCTACGGCAATGGACGTCAGGCTCTCGCAACCCATAAAAGCCCATTCCCCAATCGTCGTTACCGAGTGGGGAATGGTCACGGACGTCAGGCTCTCGCAACGATAAAAAGCGTACGCGCCAATACCTGTCACGCCCTCTTTGACAATGGCCCTGTCAAACCCGCCAGCGAGCCACGGAGCGGTCAGCCTTATTACTTCTTCCCCGTCTTCAAAGCAATCATCCATCGCCCCGACGCCACTGATGGTAAGCGTACGATCCGCTATCGACCACGTGAGACTGCCCCACGTTCCTTTGTCGCTCTGCGCGAAACCGGCTTCCGGCTGCTG
>JAISMO010000102.1 GCA_031276675.1 Tannerella sp. | reverse complement strand
ACCGGTATCGGAAATCATTTCCAAATCGCTTCGCTATCGAACTGCTTTGTCATCGGACTGGAAGGAGATGCCGATTCCTACGGCGCCGTGATCCGGATTGACGAAGAACAGGTGCAGCTGATGAAACGGCGGGGAGGCGTCGGACACGACTTGTCGCATATCCGCCCGAAAGGTTCACCCGTGAAGAACTCGGCGCTGACCTCCACCGGTTTGGTGCCGTTTATGGAACGGTATTCCAATTCCACGCGCGAAGTGGCACAGGATGGGCGCCGGGGGGCGCTGATGCTGAGCGTATCAATTAAACATCCTGACGCCGAATCGTTTATTGATGCTAAAATGACGGAAGGCAAAGTCACCGGCGCCAACGTATCCGTCAAAATAGACGATGAGTTTATGCAGGCGGTGGTGAACGGCACGCCATACCGACAGCAGTATCCGACCGATTCGCCCTCTCCCGTGGTTACCAAAACCACTGACGCATCCGCATTATGGAAAAAGATTATCCATAACGCATGGAAATCGGCCGAACCGGGCGTGCTTTTCTGGGATACCATCCTCCGGGAATCGGTGGCCGATGCGTATGCCGACCTGGGATTCCGTACCGTATCCACCAATCCGTGCGGTGAAATACCGCTTTGCCCCTACGACAGTTGCCGCCTGCTGGCCATCAACCTCTATGCTTATGTGGTGCATCCCTTTACAAAAGACGCCCGTTTTGATTTTGACCTCTTCAAGAAACATGCCGCCCTGGCGCTGCGGATTATGGATGACATTATCGACCTGGAAACCGAAAAGATCGACCACATCCTGAAAAAAATCGACAGTGATCCCGAATCGCTGGAGATCAAACGGGCGGAACGGTTCCTGTGGGAAAAAATCCGGAAAAAAACGTTGCTCGGCCGCCGCACAGGCGTGGGGATCACGGCGGAAGGCGATATGCTGGCAGCGCTGAACCTGCGCTACGGCACGGAAGCGGCTACCGATTTCGCCGAAAATGTACAGCGGACACTGGCCCTGGCCGTTTACGGCGCCTCCGTGCTGCTGGCCAAAGAACGAGGCGCATTCGAGATTTATGACGCCAAACGGGAAGAAAACAACCCGTTTATCAACCGCCTGCGCAAAGAAGACGAAGCACTGTACAAGGATATGGTGACGTACGGACGCCGCAACATTGCCTGCCTGACCATTGCTCCGACGGGTACGACGAGCCTGATGACACAGACCACTTCCGGCATCGAGCCGGTTTTCCTTCCGGTCTACAAACGCCGCCGAAAAGTGAATCCGAACGATACGCCGGTTCGAATCGACTACATTGATTCGACGGGAGACGTATTTGAAGAATACACCGTATTCCATCACAAGTTTGTAGTCTGGATGCAGGCAAACGGCTATTCAACCGACCACCCGCATACGCCGGAAGAAATTGATGAACTGGTAAAAAAATCACCCTATTACAGGGCGACGTCCAACGACGTGGACTGGGTGCAGAAAGTAAGGATGCAGGGACGGATTCAAAAATGGGTCGACCACTCGATCAGCGTAACCATCAACCTGCCCGGCGACGCCTCCGAGGATCTGGTCAACAAACTGTATATCGAAGCCTGGAACTCAGGTTGCAAAGGCTGTACGGTCTATCGCGAAGGCTCCCGTTCCGGCGTGCTGATATCGACGGAGAAGAAGAAGCGAACGGCCGCGCCGCCGAAAGCGCCCGAGGTCACGACCTCCCGCCCGCGGGAACTGGAGGCGGATGTGGTTAAATTCCAGAACAACCGTGAAAAATGGATTGCCTTTGTCGGACTGCTCAACGGGCGGCCGTATGAAATATTCACCGGACTGGCCGACGATGACGAAGGCATCATGCTGCCCAAGAACGTTACCAAGGGAACCATTATCAAAAGCCGCGATGCTAACGGAAACAAGCATTACGATTTTCAGTTCAGGAACAAGCGCGGTTTCAAACTGACGATCGAAGGACTGGACGGCAAGTTTGATCCCGAATACTGGAATTACGCCAAACTGATTTCCGGCGTGCTGCGCTACGGTATGCCGATTGATCAGGTAATAAAACTCATACAGGGCATGGATCTGAACAATGAATCCATCAATACCTGGAAAAACGGCGTGGAAAGAGCGTTGCGCAAGTACCTGCCGACCGGAGTTGCCATTGCGGGACAAACCTGTCCGAACTGTGGCTACGGGACGCTGGTCTATCAGGAAGGATGCCTGATCTGTACCAACTGCGGCGTTTCCAAATGCGGATAAACACGGATGAACTTTCCTCCGGGATAAAAGTCACGTTTCACATTGAATACCGAACCGGCCCGGAGAAGAAACTGTGCATGGCCGGCTCAACGGCCGCCCCGGGTGAAGAACCGTTTACCGGCGTGCAGGAAATGCACCGCCGGGACAACGGTCTGTGGACGCTTCAGCTAACCCTTCCTTCTTCCGTCAGAGCAGTCAGTTACCGCTATCTGCTGGTCGACGCCGACGGCGAAACGGTGACCGAGCCGTGGGAAAGGCCTCATCGCGCCGTCTTCGATACCTCCGCAGCGGTGTATCATCTGCATGACCGCTGGCAGGAAACGCCGCCGGACATCACACTCTATTCTTCCGCCTTTACCGAAGCCGTGTATGCGCGCACGGCCGCCGCCGCACAGCCGCCGGATAATACTCGCCGCACGCTGGTGATACGTGTCCCGAATCCCCGTACGGGAAAAAAACAGCACCTGGCTATCGCAGGCAATCAGGCCGCTTTGGGCTGCTGGCTTCCGGAACAGGCAAGGGAAATGGACGGCAGCGACTTTCCGGAATGGGAAATCCGCCTGAATGCGGATGAACTCACCTTTCCGCTGGAATACAAGTTTCTGCTCCGCGACGGGACGGGACAGGCGGTTCGCTGGGAAACCGGGGAAAACAGAAGATGGCATCGCTTCCCGTCCGATGCCGCCGTGACGGTCGTACTGTCCTGCCATCCCTTCCGGGAGGGTCTGCCGCCGTGGAAGGGAGCCGGGACGGTGCTCCCGGTATTCTCGCTGCGCTCGGAACAAAGTTTCGGCATCGGCGATCTGCACGATCTGAAACAGCTGATCGACTGGGCGGCGCTGACGAATCAAAGCCTGATTCAGGTGCTGCCGGTGAACGACACCACCCGCACCCGCACCTGGGACGACTCCTACCCTTACAGCGCCATTTCCATTTATGCACTGCATCCGCTGTATGTCTCGCTGACGGAAATGGGCGTACTGAAGGATGCACGGAAAAGGGCCTTCTACCGTCGGATGCAGCAGGCCCTGAACGCCGAAGAGGATGTGGACTATGAAGCGGTGGCGAAGTACAAGACGGACTGCTGCCGTGACTTTTTCGCGCAGGAGGGCGCTGCCGTGCTGGCCGGAGCCGCCTTCCGGCTGTTTTGGGAAACGGAGCGGGCATGGCTGGAGCCATACGCCGCCTTCTGTTATTATCGCGACAAATACCGGACGGCCGATTTTTCCACATGGGGCGAACACGCCGCATTCCGGCCCGATCGGGAACATCGGCTCTGCGCAGCCGGCAGTGAGGCCCGGCCGGAGATTGCCTTCACCTGTTTCCTGCAGTTTGTCCTGCACACCCAGTTCAGGGACGTGGCGGATCATGCGCGGCGGAAAGGCATCATCCTCAAGGGAGACCTGCCGATCGGGATTCACCGCTCCAGCGTGGAAGCCTGGACGGAACCCGCGCTCTTCAACCCCGGCGGACAGGCCGGAGCGCCTCCGGACGCCTTCTCGGACAGGGGACAGAACTGGTTTTTTCCAACCTACAACTGGGATGTCATGGAAAAGGATGACTTTGCCTGGTGGAAAAAACGGCTTCGCGCCCTGGAACGCGATTTCACCGCGCTGCGCATGGACCACATACTGGGATTCTTCCGCATCTGGGAAATTCCGATCGACTGTGTAGACGGTCTGTGCGGCCATTTCCGACCGGCGCTGCCCCTGACGGCGGATGAAATCGAAGCCTGGGGGCTGCCCTTCCGGGAGGCCTTTCTCCGGGCGCGAATCCATCGCCGCCATGCCGCCGAACTGCTGGGCGACATGGCCGCCGAAGTCATTGAAACCTTTCTCATGCCGGAGGGAGACGAACATTTCATCCTCAAACCCTTCTGCAATACCCAGCGGAAAGTGAACGCGCTGTTCGAACGCAGCGATGCCGTTTCCGCCAAAGTCCGGGACGCGCTGCTGACCATTGCCTGCGAAGTGCTTTTCCTGGCAGACCCCTTCGAACCGGCGAAATACCATCCGCGCATTTCCGCATCCACTTCGTTTGCCTGCCGGGAGCTGACCCCGGAAGAACAGCAGGCGTTCGACCGTCTTTCCTCCCATTTCTTTTACGAACGCCACAATGCGTTCTGGAAGGAGGTCGCCCTGAAACGTTTGACCCCGCTGGTACATGCCACCGGCATGATGATTTGCGGAGAAGATCTGGGCATGATACCGGAACCGGTACACGAGGTGATGAGCCGGCTGCACATCCTGAGTCTGGAACTGGAACGCGCCCCTAAAACCTCCGGAACGGAATTTGCCTGTCTGCAAACACTTCCGCCGGCTTCCGTCTGCACCACTTCCACGCACGACATGCCGCCGCTGCGCAGCTGGTGGCAGGAAGACCCCGAACGTACCCGGCGCTACTACCGGCAGGCGCTGCACGGAGAAGGGCCTGCGCCCGCAGCCTGTACCCCCGGACTGGCCGGACAGATACTGCGCAGTCACCTGAATGCCTCCTCCATGCTGACGGTCATTCCCCTGCAGGACTGGTTAGCCATGAGCGAAACCCTGCGGCATCCCCGTCCGGAACGCGAACGGATCAACATCCCCGCCCATCCGCATCACCGCTGGCGCTACCGTATGCACCTTTCGCTGGAAACGCTTCTGGCGGCCGACGACTTCAACCGGCAAATCCGCACCCTGATAGCCGAAAGCGGCAGGGATACCCGCCGGGAGTCCGCCGGAAACACCGGAGAGGTGATCTGATGCACGGCCGCCGTCCCTCCGCCGGTGCACAGGGGCCGCCCCCGCCGGTGCAGACGGACTGCGACGCGTTATCCTTCGCGCGGCCCGGTTCTGTGCATGGCGCCGTCCGGTAAAAATACCGCCGGAGACGGCCTGTCGCCTTTCCGAAAGCCGGAGGACGGGAAACGGTTTCGAATGAACGGAAAACTTTTACGGTCGACCGTGACACGGTAAACGCGGGTGCATTTCAACCGGCTACAGCCCCGTTTTTATGCCGGGCGCCTTTCCGGCGCTTCGCCCAACGCTTCACTTCCGGCGCTTCACGCCCGCCGCCTCACGCTCCGGACAGGCGGAAACGGGTGTATTTTTGGATTTATGCTTCATACCAGCGGCAGAATCGTGTTTCCGAGTATTTTTGCGGTTCTGCCGCTGGTACGAAGCATGAAAAAAGTCATTTTTATGGATCTGCCGCTGGTACGAAGCATGAAATCGTCCGTTTTTATGGTTCTGCCGCTGGTACGAAGCATGAAATCGTCCGTTTTTATGGTTCTGCCGCTGGTACGAAGCATGAAATCGTTTTTGGGGGCGGTTTTGTCCATGTACAGCAGCATGAATCCGTCTTTTT
>JAISMO010000117.1 GCA_031276675.1 Tannerella sp. | reverse complement strand
CCCCAGTTAATACTTTTTTTAATACTTTAGAAATACTTTCCATACAATTCTTTTGTTTTTTTGTTTACCTTACATTTCCATTTGGATCGTTTTTCCGGTTTTCACCAATTCATGTCCTGCGCCGTACAAAACCTCCGGTTGATCAGTGCAGGCGTTTACTTTCACTTTCATTATTCACTTCCTGCAAATTACCCGTACAATGTACCATCCGTCTCATGGATTCATTTACTGTACTTATAGCTTCCGTATTTCCGGACGGAACCGGCTGTATCCGATATTTCGCAGGCGTCGCGTTCCTCTCGCCGGGCGGCGTGTTCCCGTCCGCGGTCAGCGCGTTCCCCTCCGCGAGGTATCTGTTTACGGGCAAAACCATATGGCCCTCCGGATGCAATCAGTTGAACACGCTGTTGATCTCCCGAACCGTCACGCCAAACAGTTTTTCCGTGATGGCGGAGAGTTCCTCTTCTCCGCCGAGGAAATGATAAACCGTATGCCTGTGTTCGAGCGACTGCATCGGCTGCAGGAAAGCCGCAGGCGAGGCGCTTTCCAGCTCAAGGAAAGGCCCCATGATGCTGCCGTCTTCCAGCGGCCCGTCGTTGTAGGCATTCATGGCGTCGCCCGCGAGCGGGTCTTTTTCGGGATTCCATTCCTGGCTCAGGTAAGTCGCGCCGCCGTCCACGTCATAGGTAATCACCGTCAGCCGTCCTGCGTCCGGGTCGTAATTGCCGGCCAGGGCCGGCGTCCGCCTGCCGTTCAGTCCGAGCTTGCTGCGGTAGCGGCCGTCGGTTTTGAGGTAGATGACGTTACCCTTGATCTTCAGACGGTCGGCCGGTATTTCGCCGAAATAGTCCGACGTCACCACCCTGCCCAGTTCGCTTTCGCTGCCTTCGCGGAACGGTACGAGCGTAACGGCGCGGGGCGCCGTGTGAAACATGTCCAGTATCCAGATGCAGACGGCGCCGGTCGTGTCCGTCCATGCGAAGCCGTTCAGGTTGACGATGCGGTTTTCCGTCGTATAAGCCACCGCCTTCACGCCCGCCGGCAGGGTGACGCCCAGCCCGAAGCGTATCTCAGGCGTTGCAACGAGCGAAACGGTCCGGTCGATGCGCAGTTTCAGTCCGGAACCGGCATAGTTCATTACCTCCATTTCCTTTTTCATCGAAACCGTCCGGCGGTTTGCAGACACGACCTCCCATGGTTCCGTATCAATGGCGGGAGGCGTGTGCCAGTGGGCATACACCTGTTCGGCGCCGGGAGGGAAGAAGACCGAATATTTTCCGCCTTCCGGGCCGATCCAGAAGCGATTTTCGCCTCCGTAGCCGTTCATGTGTTCGTCGAGGGTTTCGGCCTCCAGCGCCCTGTAATTCACATAACCGAGGCTTTTCCCCTGCATCCCTTCGGCCGAACTGGTGAACACCTTGGCCTGATAGCCGGGAGAAACGATGATTTGCGACTGCCCTCCGTCGTCCGACAGGACGGCAAGCAGACTGTCTTTCTCCGACAGATAGTGCAGGTCATAGCCGAAGGTTCCCTTTTCAAATGTATCCATAGCGGTTGTTTTTTGCGTCCCGCGGCTGCATGACCCCGTTGCGGCACATAACAGCAACAGTCCCGCCCGACAGATGATTTTCATATTCATACTCCATTGTTTCAAATTCATGATGTGTATGCGTTTCATGCGTTTCAGCGTTCGATGCCCGCAGGCTCCGTTTCGACGCCCGATACGACCCATTTCTTTACCGGGATGGAACCGTATCGAACGTCAAGGAAAGGCTTTCCGTTCTTCAGGCCCACGTTGCCGAAACCGCCGTCCACGGCAAGAAACGAGGTGAAGCTGTTTCCTGTGCGCGAGTCGATGTAAAGCGTCCGGTCGACGGCGTCGTAGCGGACGCCGGTCAGTCCCTGCAGCAGGCCGTAGCTGGCCAGCGCACGGGCATACCAGTGGCCGCATTCGTATTCGTCGAACGGATTGCGCACGCGGCCGTCGTACCTGCTCCGGCACGCGCGGACGATGTCCAGCCCCTTCTCCACCTCGCCGGCCAGCATCAGATGAGAAGCCGCCTGATATTCAATACCCGTCCACACCTCGTCGCTGTACACGAACGGCAGCGACAGCTTCCCGCCCTTGGGCCAGCTGCACAGCAGCAGCCCTCCGTCTTTCCCGAAAGCGAAGGATGGGCGCTGCGGGTTGGCATGATTGCTCAGATCGGTCTTCAGGTTATATTTGTGCACAGCCGTCAGGTGACTCCTGACCTTCTCCGGGTCGAGCGATTCGTCCAGGCCGGCCATCCGCGCCATCCACGAACCCAGTACGCCGTCGGACAGGCAGCCGTTGCCATACTGGTATTTGGGTCCTTCCTTTTCGAGCAGGGCCTTCGCCTCGTCCGAATAATTGACCGACCATGACATCATTTTCGTCGGGTCGTCCGCTTTCAGTCCCGTCCACTGTATTTTCTGCACAAAGTACTCTCCGTTGAAGAGTTCGGACTCGGTAAAGGCCTTTCCTCTCGCGGCCAGTTCCCTGTATGCGAAAGCTTCTTCGCCGAGGTATTCGCTCATGGCGACAAAGGCATTCAGCGCACCGAGATAGAAACTGTTGTGCATCCCGTCCGGCCCCCAAAACTCAATGTCGTAGGTGTTGTGGTGAGGCTCCTCGATGATGCCT
Source organism: Tannerella sp. (assembly GCA_031276675.1). Taxonomy (GTDB): domain Bacteria; phylum Bacteroidota; class Bacteroidia; order Bacteroidales; family Tannerellaceae; genus Tannerella. Next base: position 11,554 of record JAISMO010000117.1, on the reverse strand, counting down.
GCGAGGCGCGGATCCCACGTAGCTATGCAGTAATCCATGCTTGCCTTGACCTTGGGATACATGTCGCGGAGAAAAGCCTCGTCGCCGGAAATGCGCCAGTCGCGGTATACCTTTATAATCCCGCCCAGTTGCCCGTCGGCGGCCGAATAGAAGGTATGGTTGACCGGTCGCAGCGGCAGGGCGGAGCGGAAGGTCTGATGCCCGGCTTTGTTCTGGCTTTCCTCAAACTCCGTGTGCCGCAGGGTTCTCTCCAGTGCGGGGAAAAGGTGCGGGATGGCCTGCGCGTAGTTCCATACGTGCGTGCAGGAACCGTGACACGACCCCCACGTGTCGCCGCAGCCTTCCCAGTTCCACAGACGCCCGTCGTAGACCCTCATCACGGTGGGCGATTTCAGAATGGTCAGATTGGCGGCTACGGCTTCCACGACCTCCGGCGGCAGGGTGGAAGCATAGAACGCACGGGTAAACAGTTCGGTTTCGGCCAACAGGTCGTCGCAGTGACTCTTCAGGTAATCGGCTACCTCCGTCACATTCCCGAAGCGGCTGCTATACCACGGACGGTAATATCCCCTGTCGGCACATTCCGTCGCCAGCCGTTCGGCCGGCACGTTATTGTCGTTCATGTCCGCCGGATCGCCTCCTTCCCGGATGTGTGAAAAAGGCACATACCACGCCGTATAGACCTTGACGGTGCGCTTTTCGCCGGCCTCCAGCGCAACCGGCACATAGAGCGAAGCGCCGGGCGCTCCCTCCTCCACGGGCGCATTGTCAACCATTTCCGCGTTTTTCACGGAGTTCCAGGCCATCGTCAACCCGTCGAACCATCCACCGCGAAACCAGCAATGATTGACCGTGGTGTTGGGCTGGTCGGTAAAGACGGCAAACGCTCCCTGCAAATGCGGTTCCTCCGCCGTTCCGTCCTGCGAGAGGATGAAACCGTTAGCAATCGGTTTCACGCTGTTTTTCGCCTTTTCGGACGTGCGCATAAAGTTGCGCGAGTGGAAGGAAAAAATCGTTTCGAGCGCCCGGTCGCTTTTGTTTTCCAGCGTGTATTCCAGGATGCCCACCGGAAGGCCGGAATGGTCCGCATTGCCCGGAATAAAGGGATTCCAGGCGGTGACGGTCACATCCACCGGCATGTCGCCGTCCGTCAAAGACACAATCCCGAAGGGAAAACGGGCGCGGAACGTAGCGCTCCGGAAACGGGGCAAGCCGTAATTCGCGCCGCCCGGCCCTCCCAAACCGCTGTGCGGCAAACCGAATTTGCGCCATTCGGCCACCGGCCCCTCCAGCACTTTGGCGCCATGCTCGCATCCCTTCACATGCAGGGCGGCAAACATGCCCGGCTCATGATAGATATTCGGCAAATGACGCACGGACATGTGGGAAAAATACCCCGTGCCCTCGATGCAGTACATGCCCGCACCCAGTCCGCCGACCGGAAATGCGATGCGCGAATTGTAGCGGCCTTCGTAGGGGCCGTTGAACGCATGTCCGCCGGACCGGTCGCACGACGAACGGCACGCGCCCGCATCACATCCGGTCATACCTGTAACGGCACACCCTAAAAGAAAGAAATTCAACCATGTTTTCATACAAAAAAAAATTTTAATGTCAATGCTATTGATTTTTTACGGCCGGGTGTACCGAAAGCCGTTTGCTTCCGGCACGCCCCAACCGATAAGTTCACGTTCCATGTAACCGATTATTGTTCATAGCCCGGATTTTGCTGCAATACATGATCCGAACGGTCAATTTCGAGTTGCGGTATCGGGAAGATTTCATCTTTCCCGTCCCTGTACTGAAAATATCCCGGCGTGACCTCGTTCTGCCATCGGGCAGGATCCCCAAGCACTTGCCCGGCAATCCCCCATCGCCTCAAATCCCAGCCGAACTTCCCTTCGAAAGCAAATTCCACACGGCGTTCGTGTACAATCGCCCAAAACATGTCTTCATAACCAAGCGAAGCGGAAACAGGCGGCAAAGGCTTTATCTCATACCTGTTAACCGTATTCGGATCGGTTGTCGTGGCCGTCCGTGCCCTCACCTTGTTGAGATATTCGGCAGCAGTGGCCCGGTCGCCAAGTTCATTCATGACTTCCGCATACCAAAGCAGCACCTCGGCATATCTTACCAGCGTGTAATTGCAGGAATTATACCAGCTCACCTGGTCTATCGTAACCCCCTTGTTATTCGGAGGGTTTCCGATACACCACTTCCGTATGCCCAGTCCCGTGCCGTTCACCCGGTCAACAAACATCTGCCCGAAGAAATCATCATGACCCAGGCGGAAAACAGAGGCTACCAGCCGCGGGTCTCCCTCTTCATATTCCCGTACAATATCGGGCGTCGGGCGCGTCCATCCCCATCCTCCGCCGGCAACAAATCCGTCGCCGTTCGGAGCGTTGAGTACCGTACCGAAATTGTCCGTGTTTTTTTGATTCAACGCCGTGTACTGTATTTCAAAAACGGCCTCGGAACTGTTGTCATGCGTTCCGTCAAACAAATCATTGTAGTCCGGGAGCAGCTGATAGCCGTATGACATGATGTCTTCCAGCAGCGCTTTGGCTTCCGCCCACCGGTGCCGGTAGAGATAAAGCTGAACGAGGTACGCTTTCACAGCCCCGTTGTCGGCCCGTCCTATCAGGTCGCCGGTATTCCGGTCAGCCAAACCCTGCTGCAAAGCCAGCTTGAAATCGGCTTCGGCCTGGTCGAACAAATCGCTCCGGGTCACGATATAATTGTTTACTTTCCTGTCCTGCTCAAAGGAGGCTTCCCTGGCGGAATTGGGTATATTCAGTTCGCTCAGGCTCAAAGATTTGTTTACCAGAGGGGCTGTTCCGAACATGTATCCCAGACGGAACATCCAGAAACCGCGGATGAAATACAGTTCACCCATATACCGTGCTTTCAGTTTCGCATCCATGTCGGTATTCGGAATCTTTTCAATCGCAATATTGGCCAGCAATAGCGCCTTGTAACATCGCTGATACAGCATCTGCATCTGTTCGGAATTGGGCCGGATGATGCATTGCTGAATCTGATAGTAAACCACCAGATCCGGATGCGCCTGGGCGTCGGCACAGGTGATATCGCCCATCGGGGTATATCCGGCGCGCGTATTCCACGTGTTTTGTCCGTCCAGCAGTTGAAAAGACTTGTATGCGGCCGTAACCGCGTCTTCCGCATCGGCAGCCGACTTGTAGAAATTGTCCGTGGACACAACGCCGTAGGGCTGCAAATCCAGTCTGTCATCGCACGAGGCAAACAAACCAATTATTGATAATACTAAAACTGTCTTTTTCATACTATTCCTGTTTGAAAATGATTAAAATCCAATATTTATACCTGCATAAAACGATCTGGGAATCGGATATCCGCTGATGCCCTGCTCCGGATCAAAACCGGGGAAGGAATTAATACAGAACAGATTTTGTGAAGCTACATAAAAACGTAATTTCTTAATTGCCTTGGAGGAACTCCCCGTCAGTATCTTATCGAAATTATATCCGATTTGCATGTTCTGCAGCCTGAAGAAATCTGTTGAACGCAGCCAGAACGAAGAGCGCCGGTAATTGTCATTCGGATCTCCGGCCACGACCCGCGGCACGTAATTGCTTGTCCCCGCTCCGGTCCATCGCTGGAGGTACATCCAGGCCGAAGTCTGTTCGCCGCCGCGGGTAATGGCAAAACCGGTAGCGTCCATGCTTCTGTATGCTCCGATCTGGCCATAAAAACTTGCCGTCAGGTCAAAATGCCGGTATGCCAGTGAAAGGCTGCCGCCAAAGTTGTGCGGTGCAACCTCCTGCCCCAGGAACTGTTGATCGTTGGAGTCTATGATATGATCTCCGTTCAGGTCCTTGAAGCGGATGTCTCCCGGTGCGGCATTGGGCTGTGTCGGTGCGGCGGCGATTTCGTCCGCGGTTTGAAAAATCCCTTCCTGTACATAGCCGTACCACTCATTAATCGCGTGCCCCACCTGTACGCGTGAAAAACTGTTTACAATGGGAGCGGGTATTTCCGTCACGTTATTCCGGTTGTATGTCCAGTTCAGATTCACCTCGTAAGTGAGAGGCTGCCTGTCGGGCGCATTGGTATACCCTGCCGAAAATTCGACCCCCGTATTCGTACATGCACCTGCGTTCTGGTAGGGAGAATTGTCGACCCCTGCCGTCGATAAAATCGGCACCCTGACCAGGATGTTCGAGGTATTCCGTTTATACACATCCATCACAAAAGTCAGGCGATTGTCCAGGAAGTAAGCCTCCAGACCTGCACCTGCCGTGGATGTTTTTTCCCACAGCAGTTCCCGGTTTCCCAGGGAGGTAGGGCCAACGCCGGTATGGGTGATTCCTTCCCCCCCTTCACCGAAAGGATAATACAGGTCGCTTGAATTCAGGGTTGTCTGATAGGGATAAACGCCGATGTCCTGATTTCCCAGGATTCCCCAGCTGGCCCGAAGTTTCAGGTAATTAAGAGGTGTAACACTTTTCATGAAATCCTCTTCGGAAACCACCCACCCGGCCGAAGCGCCGGGAAAAACACCTGTTCTGTTATTTTTCGCTATCCTGGAAGTCTGATCCACACGGATACTGGCGCTCAACAGATAACGGTTTTTATAATCATAGTTGACACGGCCAAGGTATGATTGTATGGCCCAGGATTCTTTACTTCCGCTGTTGTTGATTTTACTTGATCCGGCGTTTAAAACTTGCATGTTCCTGTCATTATTCAGAAAATCATTCCTGCTTGCCGCCATCCATGCAAAATCCGTCTGCTGGAAGGTGTAGCCGGCCATCGCTGTAAGATTGTGACCGGCTGCCGTCCGTTTCGTGAATGTCAGGATATTATCCCACTCATAGTTGATCCGGTCATTATTATCCACATAAAGTTCGGCAATTGGATGATCGCTGATCAATCCTTTCGGGCCATAGCTGTATGACGGAACAAAATGGTCCTGGTCCCAGTTGACGTATTCGGTATTCAGCGACGTTTTCAGCGTTAAACCTTTCATGATTTCCCATTCCGCATAAGTTATGCCGATGACTTTCTTCCATTTCTGGTCGTAGGTTAAAAGATCGACGGCGATCAGCGGCTGTAGCATGGTAATCGGTTCGCCCGCATGTGACGAAATACCGTAATCTCCGTTTTCATCGAAAGCCGGCACGGTTGGCGGATAAATCAATGCCCGGTTTAAAGCCTGTCCCCAGTCCGTATTATTGGAAACGCCGTAATTCAGATTCAGGCTGATGCCGACTTTCAAATTCGACAACAGGCGCATGTCATTGCTCAGCTTCACATTACCTCTGTCAAAATCCGTATTTTTAACAAGTCCGATTCCTCTATAGAGATTCAGGGAAGCCGCATAGGTATTTTTCGCTGTTCCTCCGGTGATATTCAGGGAATAATTCTGTTTATAGCCGGTTTGTGTAATCTCATCCAGCCACCGGGTGCCCTGTCCGGCAGCCCGCACTTCTTCCGCCGTAAAAGGAACGGGCAGACTGGCTGCGGCATAATAGTCATTCACCTGGGCTGCATACTGCTCGCCTGTCAGGGTTTTTATTTTGTGCCGTATGTGGTCCACCGACATGTAGGCGGAAAAATCGACCCTCATGGGGCGCTCAAACACTCCTTTTTTCGTAGTGACAATCACGACGCCATTAGCGCCGCGGGAGCCGTAGATAGCCGCGGATGCAGCGTCCTTTAACACCGTAATGTTCTCCACATCATTGGGATTCAGGTTGTTCAATCCATCGTTTGTGATCATGCCGTCTACTACAATCAAAGGACTGCTCGTTGCCCCAAATGAGCCGTTTCCCCGAATCCGAATCGTGGTCCCTCCATATGGAGTTCCATCATTCTGAGTGATTTGTACACCGGCCAATTTCCCCTGCAGGTTGTTGCCGATACCCACTACGGCCGTATTTTCCATCCGGGCTTGAGAAATACTTCCCACCGAACCGGTCAAGTCTTTTTTACTTTGCGTTCCATAGCCAATGACCACCACTTCTTCCAGATTTTGACGGTCTTCTACCATCTTGACATTGATCACGGACTGATTGCCAAGTAGCTGTTCATAAGTTACATAACCCACATACGAGAAGGAAATCACAGCTTGTTTTGATACCGAAAGCGTATATTTTCCGTCCGCATCCGTGACGTTACCTGTTGTCGTTCCCTTTTCAGTGACATTGACGCCCGGCAAAGGTTCGCCCGCAACATCCGTTACTCTTCCACTGACCGTTATATTTTCCTGTGCCTTTGCTTCATGATACAAAGACAGCAGCATCAGACAGGTGAACAGAACTGTCATCCATTTTATTTTTCCTGTTTGTCTTTTCATCGTTTTATTTTTTTAATATCTTGTGTCAATCGTTCCTTTTACATGATCTGATTTCCAATCCTTCCCGCGCCTCTCACTTTTTCCTTTTTGCGCCGGTTGCGGTCCATAAATTTCTTCTTACCGCAAAGATACCTGCGTGGCATTTCATGAAAGCGCCTTATAATCAACTTATTTTCATTTATGAATACCAAAAAGACCTGTCCCGGATGCCCGAAAGCGCTGATGTGAATTTTTTTTTCACCCATGTAACGGTTTTATCCACCCATGTAATTTTTTTATTTCGCATGTTTTTATTTTTATCTACACGTGTATATTGTTTTTCTTCACATGTGGATTTTTTGTTTGCATGTGTGATTTTCGATTTTCACACATGTATATTTCGATTTTACATACGAAGATTTTTCATTTACACGTGAATTAATTTCCTTCACGCATGTGATTTTTTTTTTCACATCCATGTTTTTTTCGCCTTGCCTTAGAAACAGATGCTTTATCTCTTCCCGGTTTCTTTTTTGCATGAATAGCTTCATAAGGTTTTTTTTACGTATCTTTGCCGAGCAGAACGGAAAAGCGCTTTTAATGACATGTTATCCAGCATAATTACGGCGCTTTGCCTGCTGCATTTCCGACAGATGAGTATTTGAATACTTTTCTTGAAACCCGATCACAGGGAGGTTAGACTTCAAAATTACGCCTCCCTGGATCGGTTTTTCTATTCAACTGCGTTTTTCAATTCACTTCCAGTGCTTCCCATGCCGGCAGTTTCGGAAACTTATTGTGCGGTTCGGTCTGATACCAGAACACGACCGAGGCAATGTCCGACTGTTGCGGCAGATAGCGTCCGCCGTGCCGCCAGCCCAAATCCTGAATGGTGATTTTCAGGTCCTTCTCAAAACGAACCGGGTCAACGATGTGCCAGCGATACAGCCCGAAGCGTTGCTGCGACTGGTAGGTGCCGTCCGGACGAATCACCTGGGAAAGGCCGCAGTAAGGCGTGCAAAATTCCTTGTACTGTCCTTCGCGGTCAAAATTGTAGGAGCCGCAGAAATAGTCCTCCGTTCCGGTGCCGCAAATGGTCGGGAATTTGGTGTCGCCATCCATAAAGAACTTGATTTCCCCTTCGCCCCACCAGCCGTTGTTGTTCACGCCCCAGGCCAGGTAAACGCCCACGTAGTGACCCTTCCCCCGGATGTGGTCAACGATTGTGCAGTCCGACGTCGTATTGGGATTGCTGCGCCGCCACTGCGCATGGAAATAGGCCGCATCGTCGGGCACCTCCGTCAGCGTGTAGTCAATCTGGTAATACAGCGTCATCGCGTCTTTGTCGTTTATATTCTCCACGGTGATCTTGCATTTCCTGCGGAAAGGCATCGTCCAGTAACAGTTGAACGCGCTTCCCGGATTCACGCAAACCGCCAGCGAAGTTAACGGCGCATAAACACCCCATCCCATGCCGAAAAAGTCGCCCACGGGACATTCTACCGAAGGTTCCTTTTCGTCGTCCCAATAGATGCGCAAAATGCTGAACCGCCACTTTCCCGTGGGCGTCATCCAGATATGCTGGATGGCGCCGGGGCCTTCCATTTCGGCAATCGTAAACGTTTCGCCGGATTCAATCCGGATATACGGATTCACTTTCCAGCCCTGTCCCAAATCACGGGCGGGGCCTGCCGAGTTCGCCACATTCCGTTTGTCCCCGTCTTTCAAGTCTGCCATACCGCCTTTCCCCTTCTCGCCGGTAAAATTCTCCGGACTGATGGAGCGCGTTTGGGCGTTCGACAAACGGTACAAATTGCCCATGCTGTTATCCAGCCCGTTATAGGGGTACTGCTGGGCAAAAACCGATACGGTGAAAAATATCGCCGTAATAAAAATACCAATACACTTCATGATAAACCAAATTTTAATTGAACATATTCTTTTATATACTGTCATTCCGTATCAAATTTCCGGCATACAACCAGACTGTAGTAGGCAATGACGCCAAAAGCAACGGTCGGAATCCAGTATGCCAGTTCAATGCTCGACGAATCGGAAACGATGCCCTGTATTTGCGTCAGTACGGCCGCTCCTGCAATGGCCATGACCATGCCCGCTCCGCCGATTTTGGTGTCGTCGCCCAGTCCCCGGATACCGATGCCGTAGATCGTCGGAAACATCAGCGACATGCACGCCGTGATGCCCATCAGCGCATACACGCCGACAAATCCTTTGCCGTATACCGTCAGCAGACAGCAGGCAACGGCCGCAACGGCCAGTGCGGCAAGTATTTTACGCGGCCTGACGTATTTCATCAAGCCCGTACAGGCAAACCGTGCAATCACAAACAAAACCAGCGACAGGATGTAATACGTAGCGCCGGCCTGCTCCGAAGTCCGGGGAAGTAAATCGTTTAACCCTATCGCTTCGCACAGGTTATAAAATCCGGCGGCCACCGGTTCCACCTTCCGCAAAACCTGCACCGCCTGCTCCGGCGACGCGGAAGCGCCAAGCGAAGCCAGCACGCCGTCCAAATCCAGTTGCTGCATCACATAGCGGATGACAAATGACCAGACGGATATTTGCGCACCGACGTAAAAAAACTGGGCAATCACTCCCCAGACATAATTCCTGTTTTTCATCAGCCGTTTAAACGTCGCGCCAAGTTCCGGCTTCTGACCGCCTTCCTTCAGTTTCGGCATTTTCGTGAACAAAATGGCCAGCAGCAATCCAACCATCACCACGCCCAATACTACATAGGTCATTGTCACCGAATTTAACTCTCCGCTCTGTATTTCCGCCAGTTCGGAAGCCTGGAGCGAAGCTCTTTCGGAAGCGGTAAACAGATTCAGCTGCGACAGGACAAATACCTGACTGATGACAACGCCCGCAATGGCGCCGAAGGGATTGAAGGACTGGGAGAAATTCAGCCTCCGGGTAGCCGTTTCCTCGGGGCCGATGGCACACACATACGAATTGGCGGAGGTTTCCAGCACGGAAAGACCGGCAAACAAAATGAAAATCGCCGCCAGATACATGATAAAACTTGCATCTGCATTGATTTGCAGACACAGCATGGCCGGATAGAACAGAAAACATCCGCCGGCATAGAGCGCCAGTCCCAGCAATACGCCGGACTTGTAGGTATACCTTTTAATAAAAAGCGCTCCGGGAACGGCACAGCAGCCGTATCCAAGCAAATAACATACAACTTGTATCCAGGCCGTTTTGGAGTCGGACAAACTCATGATTCGCTTGAAGGCTGCCAGCATGGTATCTGTCAGATTGTTCGGTACTGCCCACGCAAAAAACAATGCAGTAAGCAGGATAAACGGCCATAACACATTTTGAGGAATAATTCGCTGTTTCATAAGAAATTGTTTATTATTGGGTTCAGAAGCAAGCATTAAAACGTTTAACCATTAAAATAAAATTGATTTTTCGGCCATATTCATCATCCGGGTCTGCAATTCAATGAATTGACAGCATTCCTGTTGTTGCTTGATTTGTTCGATCAGCAGATCTACCGCCACCTTCCCCATTTCCGGAATCGGCTGTTGAATGTAGGGAATGGATGCCTCCGTAAAATCAAACGCATCGCTCTTGTCAAAGCAAATCACTTTCATGTCTTCCGGAATGCGTAACCCCATGCTCATCAACTGTCTGATCCCAAGCATGGATAACGTGTTGGTGGCAAAGAAAATGCCATCCATGCGGACCTCTTTCATCAGCAAATGCTCGATCGCAATGGGTACATCGTCGGCAAGGAAAGAATAACCGATTTCCTTGATCAGTGCCGGATTGAACATCTGATTTTCCTTCATCACGTCAATGTATCCCCGCTTTCTGTCCTGCATGTGCTGTAATTCCGTCTGATATACAAGCATCCCGATATTTCGACAGCCTTGCCGAATCATCTTTTCCGTCGCTTTGCGGGCTGCGTTGTAATTGTCTACCGTCACCGAACTGACGCGGAGATGCGGAAAAAAACGGTCAATCAGTACCACGGGCATCCGGCGTTTCAGCAAATCGGTAATGTATTTGTCGCCATGTTCGGTCGGGATAATGATAAGTCCGTCTACCTGCTTGCTGTTTAATACATTAATCATTTTTCCCATCTTCAGGTCACTCTCATTGGTATTGGTAATTATGACGCTGTATCCCTGTTTTTCGGCCTGTTCCTGTATGTGAAACGCCAGATTGGCAAAAAACAGATTCGAAATGTCTGCTATAATTAAACCGATGGTATTCGAGCGCCCGATGCGCAGGCTCCGGGCCAGATGATTCGGTTCATAATGCATTTCCTTCGCCTTCCGACGAATCTTTTCGGACATTTCTTTCCCGATACGCCCGTTTTCATTTTTCCCGTTGAGAACCAATGAAACAGCCGCAGTCGAAACACCCACTTCCCGGGCGATATCCTTGATGGAAACACGAGCCATAGTCTATTTTCCCTGTTTGAATTTTCGGCAAAAATACAAGGTTAAACGATTTATCGAAAATAAAAAGATATGTTCTATAACATAAAACTTCGAATTAACTTTTTGTTACCTTTGCTGCACGGATTGATGGATACCGGTTTTAAGTTGTCAATATGGGAGAATTAGCTCAATATAAACAGATTTACGAGGCGTTGCGGACACAGATCGTCAACGGAACGTATACGCCGGGTGACATGTTACCTTCGGAACATACGCTCAGTGCAACGTATCACGTCGCCCGCATGACCATTCGCAAGGCGCTGGGGCAGTTGGTTTCGGAAGGTTTCATCGTCCGGCAGCAGGGCCAGCGGAGCATCGTGAAAGGAACGCCGAAAGGAATCGGTATCCTGTCGATCATGAGTACGACCTCGGCGTTGAGTCATTCGGATTTGTCCACGCATATCATTCGAAAACAGGAACTGAGAGCGTGGTCGGAAACGCTTTCCTTTCCGATTGAAGAGAAAGAACGGGCGGCCGGGTGTATCTATTTCGAGCGACTGAGACTGCTGGGCGGCGTGCCGGTTTTCTTTGACATTACCCAGTTGCCGAACATTCAGTTACCCCGTTTTCTGGAATATGATTTGGAAAACCGTTCGCTGTTCGACTCGCTGAGGACGCAATACCAGATTGTGGTGACAGGCGGAACGCAGCAACTTTTTGCCATCCGCGCCGACAGGCGTTTGCAGGAATATCTGAATGTCCGCGCCGGTCACCCGATTCTGCAACTGAACCGCAAAATCGAAACAAACCG